>CBDHDL010000007.1:0-177548 GCA_965261435.1 Candidatus Poribacteria bacterium | reverse complement strand
CTGTAATACTTTTCATGATAACCGTTAGGCCACAGTTCACGCATGAGATCGGTGAGAAACTTTAAGGCACGGTCCGCAATATCGGGATCTTTATGTTTGAGTGATTGAATAAGCATAGGGACATAGTGATACAATGATCTCTCATCATAACGGTGGTGGCGATACTGCGTTATGGTGTCGCCATCGTATTCAATGATTGCAAGTGTGCCCTCAGTATCGCCACTGAGGTAATAGCGTTGGGATCCATTATCAATATGTGGTGATCCAGATGCATCTTCATATTCCGATACTGACATTCTATTTGGATCCACAATTGCGTCAAAATCTTGCTCTAAACGTACACATCCACTGAAGATTACAATCATAAATATTGTCATTACAACGGACATTGTGAAATTATTCATTACGAATCCCTCCATCATTCCTATTTGGCATTACTCTGTCAGATGGATCCCAATATGGAGTGTTATTTTTTATAGCCTTGATATATTCGTTTATCCTATCAAGTTGACCTAAATCCCAAATGCCAGTGATAGTTCCATCGGATAAATGGTAAGGCGGGTACATCACGCACATGCCATTATTGATCCCAACCTGCCCTTCAGGAATTTTGTAGTTTACATCTTTACCTGGATCGTAACCCATCTTTCTCAAATATGCTTTTGCTTTATTGATTTCTTCTGTAGAAAATTTGTGGTATCCGGGTTCATAATACGGACGAGGCTTTTTCAATTCATACATAAGCCTTGATATTGCGACTTTCCGCCCCTGTTTCAGTGTGGATAAACCGTTATCATGATCACCTAATACCCCATAGCACTTACTTGAAAGTATATATGATTCAACCAATGAGGGTTCTATCTCTATTGCTTTATTGGCATACGCAAGCGATTGTTTTGGATATAACTGATAACCGTATTCGGCTAAAGTTGATAAAAGCCTTGCTGAATTTGGATAACGGTCTAAAAGTTTCTGCAACTCTCTGAATAGTATTTGTCCTCGTTCAGAAGTATATGTATTATCGAATTCAGTATATACTTTTTCCATCTCACGATGAAGCGATAGGTCAACAGGTATCGCTTTAAAAAAATCTTCGTCTGTAAAAAGTTCATCTTCATTGTTTTCAATCCTTGAATCAGAACAACCCAATATTAAACCGAAAATAAACAATGGGAAAAATATGTGTTTCATGATATTTCTCCTATGGTGCGGGGTTTTTCGTCTCCCGCAGGACGTAAATTATCGGCTTCAAGGTTTGGATTAGTGTTTTCGAGCGGACGCCGTTTTCTCATTGTGCGTTATGTACCTTTCAGAAGTAGAGCAAACCCTCATATTCTTTTTATGGAGTGAAGTGACTCTTCCTCTTTTTATGAACAGTTTGGTTCGTATCTTTGTCAATGAATTCTATATAGAGACCGCCCTCAATGAGCTGAGTTAGAAAGACAAGGTATGTGCCACCTGCTTTAAGATCTATCTCGTAAGAGAATGTCAGTTTTCCTTTGCGTTTATAGATGCCGCCACGCCAATGCGGTAAAGTCACAGTGTAGACGCGTGCTGTTATGTTATGTTCACCTGCTGTAACGAGCACATCGTCAATAGAGATGTTTTTGTTTATGTCAATTTCCTGACGCACTGCGAGTTTTTTGTCAATGAGCACTTCAATCAAGTTGATATGTTTCAGACACTCGCTTGTGGTGTCAATTTCTATCGTTGCGAGTTCAGTTTTCGGTAAGTCTGGTGTGACATACTCAGCGACCGGGAAAATGTGAGTGCATCCCAGCATTGATAAAATCAGCACTACGCAGAGTGTGTATGTGAAATGTAGTTCAAATAAAAATACAAATAGCATCCGAACGATGCGTAACATGGAGATACTCCTTTTAGTGCGGGAGTTTAGTGTCTCCCCGCAGGACAGCTAAAACTTCAGATAACATTGGCAGCTATTGTTTACACGCCGCTACCAAAGGCGGGGTGTTAAAACCTTATTCAGATGCGGTCACGCCAGCAACAAACGTATGTGGCACTATTTGCTCATTTTCGATCCTCATAATACCGACACCTTTGACAGCGTGGCGTTGTGCATCAAAATGAGAAATAAAAGTTGCTCCCGTGTAGTTTTGCGTCGCAGCAATCGCATCTCGGATGGCGACCGGATCGGTGGATTGTGCTGTTGCAATTGCCATCGCCAATAAGCGCACATTATCATACCCTGATGCAGCGACACCATCCGCCACTTCACCGAACTTCGTTTGATAGACTTGTATGAATTGCTGTGTCACTGGGTCATCTGATGTGAGATCAAGGTTCGTTGTGTAGTAGGTGTCTTCGAGGGGCGTATTATCCTGGAGGGTGCCGAACATATTTTCCGGGTCTTCCATACCGTCCCCGCCAATAAAGACGGCTTCAATGTCCATCGCTCTGGCAGCTTCCATGATGCGTGGCACTTCTGGGGCAAAACTGGCAAGGAATAGGACATCCGGATCGTCTGCTTTGATAGCGGTGAGTTGTTCTGTGAAATCCATCGCACCGGCTTGATACGTATATGCATCCGTGAGGGTGCCACCGAGGTCTTGAAATTCGATACCAAAAGCATTCGCGACACCTCCCGAATAGACATCTTGCGCCTGCAATATTACCGCTGCGGTTGATGCTTTGAGCTCATCCACAGCGAAATTTGCCATCAACTCACCATGTAAAACATTGGAGCCACCCACAAGGAAAATAAAATTGTTCGTTTGGGTGACGCGATTCGCATCGGTTGCACCGGCAAGCATCGGGATTTGAATACTCGGATCAATTGTTACCGCATGACTGGAAAACACGGGACCGATGATACCCACAACTTTTTCAACTTCAATCAATTCCGTAAGGGTATCGGCGAGGGTGTCCGTGAGTTCATCTTTGTGGACGAGTTCCACTTGCATGCCGTTCACACCACCGGCAGCGTTGATTTCGTCGCGTGCAAGTTTCGCACCTCTGGTAAAACTTGGATAATAGTTTGGGGGTTGAAGAATACCCACTTTCAACGTGGTATCCGTGGGTGTATCCAATATAACTGGTGTCAGTTCTTTTTGCGTTCTGTCGCATCCGAACATAAATGTTGCGATGAACACAAATACAATACTTAATAGTAATCTGAAATCTATCGTTCTCATTGATTATCTCCTTTTATTTTTTTATAGTGCGGGGTTTTTGCGTCTCCCCGCAGGACGATCTATTGTTGCTTGTTGGTCTTAGATTTATGCTTGTCTACCCGTTCCTGCTGCTGTTTCCACAAATCTTTGAACATATATTTTAAAGATTTTGTGCCTGCATTCGGATATTTCACTGATAGGTAAATCGTAAGATGTAATCCGCCGACTGCGATTGTGACCAATGTCTCCACCACTAAATCAAGATCCGAATAGAAAATGCTACACATAATTAAAGGAACGAGAAAAAAGTAAGACCATTGTACTGAACTTGAATCACTCATGCTAAATTTTTCTCTATCCGCATTCACTATCACCCGCAAAATAAGGTAAATGAGTGTCGTACAGTAGTATGCGATACATGCGGACACAAAGAATCGTAATATCCGAAACAGTATATCTGCCATAGTGAATATTGCCAGTGATTTTTTTACACGCGACTGGCGGCGGCGAGATCATAGTTGTTTTTCTATCGCATCGTTACATTTTTCATATACCTCTACGTTGGCAGGGGTACTGATGATATCCACCTTACCATCTGATTCAGATAGGGCATGAAAAACCAAAGCTATTTGCAACGGGGTTCCTGTCAATACCATGCCGTGCAGAGTGGAGTATTCCCCGGAAGATTTATTATATAGAGTTCCTGTAATTTCTAATCTCACTGACATCAATATCACCTCTTTTTTCACTTTGATGATTTTCCACCACCTTCGCCACCATCAATCATTGCTATAGTCATTAAAGCACCGAGTGCAAGGAATATGAACAATCCTCCTCCACCGGTAATCCACATAATAACAGCGAAAATGAAAACTGCAAGTGCGCACCCCATTATTTGTCCTTCGTAAAAACGAAATAGGGGCGGGGCATTTCTGCCCTAATACCCTTTTCTCTTATAGTTAGTGCGGGTTTTGCGTCTCCCCGCAGGATGCATTAACTGAATGTTCTCAATCCTATAGAGCTATTAGCAGGTAACTTTTTATTTTTGCGATACCGCGATTGATGTGGATATATATTTCCTAGATCACGTGAAATGATGTTGTCGAAGTCCACGACAGCAGCTTCATTGCGTCAAAATGAAGACGAATACGATGCTTTTGAGTGCTTTCATTTTATATCTACTTCTTTGAGTTCAAGTGTCCGTTCCATAGGCGGTAAAAGTGTGGCAATATCCAGTTCAAGTGCATTGGCAGGTATCATACTCAAAAAGATAGGGTCAGATTTTTGGTGATACTTGACGATGCCGATGTCGCGTGCGAACCAAACGGTTGTGATTGTTTCGCCCGGTGGTTCTACTTCTTCAGGGGGTGGTGCGGGTGTGATAGTTGCCTTTGTTTCTGTTCGGTATTCAACTTTGAGGCAGTCTTTGAACGTGCCTGCGGGTGTTTTTATTGTTTCTGTGCCTAAAACGTGCCCTGTTTCTGTAATGGTAAAACTGAAAGATGCTTCTTCATCAAAAGGATTGTTAGTATCCTCGATCTTAGCTTCTATCTTGTTCACTTTCCAAGGTGTATCAACGCCAAGCTTATCAGGTAGAAAAAGCAGCTCGAAATTTCCCAGAACATCTATAGGGTCCTCAGTAAGGGCAGCGACAGCAGAGCCAACAACTTCCGGATCGCTGGTGAACACCGCCATTTCTTGGAGAAGCCGTATGTGAATGGATGCCTCTATCACATCACCCACAAGTAGCACAATATTACCCCCATCGGTGACGTGAAACAGAGACGGATAAATGAATGGACAATCCGTCTCATCTTCCAACTCTGGTTCATAGCTGAAAGCGTGATATATCTTGCCATTGATTTCTTCTTCAACGACACGGCGTATAAATTCATTACCGTCCTGATCCTCATAAACCCAAGAGCTATCTAAACTGTAGGGAAAGTATTTTGTTGCCGATACTGGTATTGTATCCCAAATTTTGATAGGTAGGTTATCTACATGTACATGTGCACATCCACTAAAGATTACAATCATAAAGGTTGCAATTATATGAATGGTTATTAATCCAGTTTTTTCGAGTTGCTTTAGCTTCACTGTTTTGTCTACTCCTTTTCGTGTGGGGGGTTTGCGTCTCCCCGCAGGTCGTCATAAATTAAACTTACATTTAGTTTGGCAGATATTCTTGGTACACGTCTCTATCTCTGGCGAGACCTTATGACTTTAATGTATGCTGATAACCCTATAACTCATAATTGAGACCCAGTAGAAATGCTTTATCGGTCTACATCCAAAGCAGTTCCATTTTTCCGGGTATATCCATCACAAATCCCATTTCAATTCTCCAGTTATCAAGATGATCTCTGTCGAAATACCATCGGTTGGCATAAAAGACACTAAAGAAGGGGTCTAACCCCCAATATGATCGGTTCAGTAGACGATAAGAAAGTCCACCACCAAAAGCCAAACCGATGCTGCCAGTATGGATGCTCCCTTCCTCTTCTACAGATGAATAATATGTGTATTCATAGCTGCCGTCTAAGCTGCCTCGCCAAAAATAATCAAGGTTTGTTATCGGTGTCGGATGAACACGGGTGTGTCGCAACTCCATCCCGCGTTCGGGAAGCACTTCAAAGTTACTGGCATACGGATTACGCTTATATTGCATGCCGTTCATATAAAGACTTGTCTCGGCAGCTGCCGTTATCGGCAGAAGCACACAAATACTGATAAAGAAAAGTAGACTTCGTATAAGGTTCATAAGTCACCTCCCTTATTATGTTTATTTCACTTTATCTTGAAAAGATAGTTGATAATGAGTTACGCAAGCGACCGCGTCTTTGGAATCATTTACCCGCATCATTACTATTCAGCATTATTCTGTCAGACGGGTCAAAAAATGGGTCGTTATTTCTTATAGCCTTGATATAATCGTTTATCAATTCAAGTTCAAATAAATCCTGCATGTCAGTGATAGTTCCATCATATAAACGGTGAGACATTAACATTTTGTCCATGCCATTATCGATCCCAACCTGCCCTTCAGGAATTTTGTAGTTTAC
This sequence comes from Candidatus Poribacteria bacterium, assembly GCA_965261435.1. GTDB lineage: Bacteria > Poribacteria > WGA-4E > WGA-4E > WGA-3G > MSPOR6. The sequence continues at coordinate 171,352 of CBDHDL010000007.1, read as the reverse complement.
ATCTTTACCTGGATCGTAACCCATCTTTCTCAAATATGCTTTCGCATAATTGATTTCTTCTAAAGAATGTTTGTGGTATCCGGGTTCATAATACGGGCGAGGCTTTTTCAATTCGAACATAAGTCTCGATATTGCGACTTTCCGTCCCTGTTTCAGTGTGGATAAAGCGTTATCATAATCACCTAATATCTGATAGAACCTACTTGAAAGTATATACGAATTAACCAGTGAAGGTTCTATCTCTATTGCTTTATTGGCATACGCAAGCGATTGTTTTGGATATACATTATAACCGTTTTCGACTAAGGTTGTTAAAAGCCTTGCTGAATTTGGATAACGGTCTAAAAGTTTCTGAAACTCTTTGAATAGTCTTTGTCTTCGTTTAGAAGTTGGTGTATTTCCTGATTCAAGATATACTTTGTCCATCTCACGATGAAGCGACATGTCAACAGGTGTGGCTTTAAAAAAGTCTTTGTCTGTAAAAAGTTTATCTTCATCTTCATTCATCAACTCTTGCCTTTTTAATATATTCTCTTTTTTTGGAATAAAAGTCTCTACAGGAAGATGAGGAGTGTGTTCAAATTCTTTTTTAGTATCTGAATTAGAACACCCCAATATTAAACTGAAAAATAACAACGGTAAAAGTATACGTTTCATGATATTTCTCCTATATTTACCGTGAAATGTTTGATCTGATGTCCGATTGGACGCTGCTTGTGTTCCTAAAGATTGTTTGTTTAGTGGGTTCGCCAACCGCCTTTACGGGTTTCTATAGTGCCGTTGCCCTTTGCATCTTCATGGATTAATATGATTGGTTCTCCGGAAGAGTTAAAAAGAGATAACATGACGCGCCCCCAGAATATTATTACTCACAGTCATAGACTTCGGGCTGTTAACCATCTTATTGTTTTCATAAATCCTCTGTTTAATCATATAAGATAACGCAACACCGAATTATTCCAAAAGCGAGGTTGAAAGTGCTGTAAAGTCGAAAATCCTTTGAAAGACGGTCCCTTCGATTTTCGTGACATTCCGATGCCCCGTATATGAAAGGGTGGCACCCTGTGGAGACATGTAAATGGTATATTTATCGGGTCCCGCATAATCCATAAAATTGGTATCATCGTCTATTTTTTTAGGCATTGGAATTCCCTGGAGTAAGATCAGTTCTCCCGCTTCAAAAACGAAAGTGCGAGTTCGGTTTAATATCTTGTCGTGGAGTAATCCGGCTTCCGCACCACGCCCCTGTGTAGACAGCTTGAAAACCTCACCATACTCCTCCAAAAACTGATTAGGATCGCTATAACTCAAAAAAGTTAATGCGAGTGGATCACCGACTTTCAGCAGCGTTTTTTCTGGTGGCAATTTCTTTGCAATTACGCGCTGTTTATTATTCGGGTCAACGGCTATCATAATACCATAAAGCGCAAAACCGAACTCCTGCACGGGATGCGGTTTGCCAAACGCAATCTGACTTGGCAGATGTATCTCGTCGCTATGTTTTTCTATCCACGCCTGCGACGCAGCGGCACTTAGCACTTCCCGTCCTAAATCCTTTTGCGTGTTTATGAAAACCCCCCATTTCACAGAGGGTGTCTGCTCTTTTTGATTTGCATCGTATAAAAACCATACCGAAGCACCAATAATCAAAATTAGAAAAACAATGGAGATTCGTTTCATAAGGTTTTCCTTTTGTTAAAGGTGTGTGCGGTAACTCCGGTATGACATCCGCACACATAAGTTGTTAGATACTGACTTATTGTTTGTATTGTTGCTTTGAGTTTTACATATTTTTCTTGCTATGCGTATTTTTGAGCGATGCGTAAGTCGTGATTAATTGTCTTTGCTTGATTGTTTCGCTTGTTGCTCCCGTAAAAGTTTCAACGGGACATCTGCTGTCCGCATAAGCCCGTAATACATTTGACGATATTCCAAACCCGCTTCTTTTAACGCGCCTATTCGCCTATTTTGTTCCTCTATGTTCTGGATCGCTTTTTCGTATTCACCTAAATCAATATATTCCTGCGACAAACCGTAAGTTTTACGCAATCCTGAAATTATCGGTATATTATTCGAATCGTTGACTTTCTTGAGACGCTCCCATAAAGCAACAAAAGCCCGTTTTTGCTCGCGCGTTGCTGTTTTGCCACGTGGCATATACAGTGTGTTAAAAAATAGAACTTCAGAATCGTTTGGGTATTTATCTAACAACTGCACCCACATCGTCTTTTCAAACAACCTGATCCCTTCGGTCATATTCAGATTACCAAAATTCGCTTTCGTCTCAAAAGCGCGCTTTTTTGTATCTGGTAAATACTTCTTCATCAATTCCAAGTCCTTTGCTAACTCTGTAAAAATATTTTGCCATAACTCTATGTTATTGGCTGTCATTGGATACGGCAGTTCATCTGGAAGATCATCAACGTTCAGCACAGTTAACGGTTCTGTAAATATAGGGACTTGACGCGGTTTATTTCCGCGTGGTCGTGGATCTACTCCTTTACCGTCAAATTGCCATACACCATGAAAATCCCAATAACCCGTTTCGTTTGGTTCTTCGGGAAGCAGGTTTTTCGCAGGATTTTGATTAGCTGGATCGCATCCATTTATAGATAACACAATGATAAGTAATAACAGTGATGTGAAAAATCGCATAAAAATTCTCATTGAACGTTTCCACTCTATTTGTTTTCAGCATTCACCTTAAGTTCCAATTCGGGTATTATGCGCGAGTCTAATATACCTTCATGTGTTTTTCTTTCATAAATGCGCGCTGCAACCACCGCCTCCGCACGGGCGTTTTGTTCCTTGATATTATCAATCGCTTTTTGATACTCACCTATGTCAATATAATACTGTGATAGACCATAGGTTTTTCGTAATCCTGAAGTCTGAGGGACGTTCTGTTGGTCATTGAGTATTTTCAAACGCTCCCACAAATAAATATATGCGAGTTTTTCTGCGCGTGTGGCTTTGTTTCCACGATAAGCATATTTTGTATAATAAAATAATAAATGTGGGTCGCTGGGGTCGGATTTGTGTAATTTCGCCCACATCATCATTTCAAAATATCTGCGGTATACAGAAGGTGGTAAATAAGCAATATGTGCACTTATACTTAATGCCCGGTTTTTGGTCGTTGGTAAAAGTAGAACTAAAAGTTCACTATCTTGAGCTGCATGGATAATAAGCGATTCCCAAATATCTTTATTGTTTGGTGTCATTTCATACGGAAATTCTTTGGGTAAATCATGCATGGCAATCGGTGGGGGTTCTGCGGGGACTGGCAGTTCTTCTCTTTCCAATGTTATTTCGGTCGGTAATGCTACTACATCAAAATGGACGTGGTCATGTTTGTGATTATGTTCACCGCTTTCTTTAAGACCCATATCTTCTTGATTAAAAGGATCATTTACATCTTGCATGTAATCACATCCAAGCATGCTAAAACTACTACTAAATACTACGAGAAACAAGAGCAGGATTGTCAGGTTTCGATGTTTCATGAAAGTGATCCTGTCTTAAGGTTTGAGTTTGACACTCTGAACCGACGTGTCACCATTGCCTTCACACGGTGTGTTAATAAATACGATAAAACCATATTTTCTCATGACGCAATTCTCCTTATTCTTTTTTCTTATGAGCTTTAGTTGCTCGTATAAGATGATGAACGGCACCGCGCGGTAGAATACCTGTATACATAAACCGATTGTTCATACCTGCTGTTATCATCGCATCAATCCGCTCCCATTGTTCTTCATGATTTGTTATCGCTTTTTCATATTCACCAATAGCAATGTACGCCTCTGTGAGACTATGTGTCTTACGAAATGGTGAAATTATCGTGACATTTTGAGCATCGTTTTGTTCCTTAAGCAAAGAGATGGAATGATTAAATAAGACTTCAGGATCATTCGGGTAAATCTCCGCTAACTTACGCCACATTGCAGTTTCAAAAAGACTCTGAACACCAGGTCTCACACAATTGCTAAGATACATCACAGTTTCAATAGCGCGTTCCTTTGTATCTGGAAGTAGACTCTGTAATAAATCAGGATCATCAATTGCTCTGGTGACAAGTTCTTTCCAATGTTGTATGTTTGTGGTTGTCATCGGATACGGCAACTCATCAGGTCGTATGATTTGGTCGCGTGCTGTTTCAGGTGTATCCACTATAGATGGTTCAGCAAGGGCAGGGTTTTCTTCTTCTTGCGTAAGTTCCATTTCTGGTGATAATTGCGCTTTCTCCTGCACATTCGTTGGAAGTTCATCTTGTTTTAGCGTTATCTGTTTATCCTTATCGCACCCTGCGACTAAAAATAAAATTAGTCCAAATAAAATCAGTTTACGGAAACGGTATAACATCAATGTTCCCTTATTTTGATTGTTTCTGTTCTTGTTCCTTATTTTAAGAAAAGATACCTACATGGCAGATACGTCAGAGGGTCCCCTCTGAACACAACGCATGCCTCAGTCTCACAAAGATTTCGGTGCTGCTATCTGTTTACGAGTCCCACTCCGAACACAACGCATGCCTGAGAGTATTTCATCGCTTTTTCAGATTCACCCAATTTCGAATATGCTTTGCTTAAGTGAAGCAAAGATCCTGCATAATGAGGTGCCAGGTGATACGCTTTTTCAAGATACGGAATCGCTTCAGAGGGATCGGAATGAGTCCTCACTATGTGTTTTCCCAAACTATAAAGCGCACGAAAACTATCAGGACGCATTTCTACTAATCTGCGGAATATAGATTCAGCTTCTGCGGGGTTGTCAGACTTGATTAAACCTGCCCAATAACGTAGAGCGTGAAAATCATCGGGGTTTTCCACGAGTGCTTTTTCAAAATGTGCCTTCGCTGCTTCTCTATGAATCCCCCCATACTGCATCAAAACCACAGCTGCAGGGAGAGCATCTAATCCTTCTGTGATAATCTCAACTTGCTTCGACATGTCTGTTGACACATCACCGCTTGCCCTCCAAACCTCTAACTTTTTTGATTTTTCTTTCGGGTATATGATGTCGAAAGAACCTCTTTCATTCACAATAAAGTGATCCGGATTATTGTGAACAAAATCAGGAACAGGAGACGGGGATTTGGGTGGGATGTAGTGTCCAGCCGAGTCCCTTTGTGGTGGTGTTTTCGGAAATTGGATCGTTTTAAAAAAAGCGTCATCCGCAGGGGGTTCTGGAATCTTGGGGTGTTCATTCACAGGGTGATGATCCGGATGCAGCACGCCATCATGCAAGTGTCTATCACCGGTATCCTCTCCGTTTCGTAGTTGTCCTTCCTGCTGCGCCGTTTTCTGGGCACATCCGCTACAGCCAGCAAGCAGGATCACAAAAAACAGAAGCAAAGTTGTGAGTGTTTCAATTGAGTGTTTCATTGTGTTTCTCCTTATATTATAGGTTCATCGATCTATTGATTTGCGATGCATTCAAAATACTTTTGTCCTTCTGTGTCCCACCACGTCTTCCATTCTTGATAAGCATTTTCATGCCAAACAGACTTTTCACTGGGCGTATCTTTGTCGGGATACGATTGCTGCATCACATTGACAAGGAAATTGAGTGCTTGTTTGGCAACATCTCTATCGGTATCTTGAATAGACTCAATGAGAAGTAGGATATAGGTATTCAAATCATCTTTGGTGTAAGTGATGGATTCACAAGCGATAACAGTATCCTCAATAAAGAAGACAGCCATGAGTGTTCCGCCCGGCTTCCAACGCCCCATATAATAGCAAATACCATCGTGTAGAATATGTGGTGCGCCAACGGATCACTGTTATTCTCCTTTGTTAAGATGTCGATTAATAGCTGAAATAAAAAGAGCAGAGGTATCACTGGGTCCCCCGGTAAACACTTCAGATGCTTGTAAGTATGTTAACGCTTTCTCAAACTGTCCCAATTTAAAATAGACCTCACCTAAACCTAAGAGTGAGGCATACCAACTTGGATCCATGTGATATACTTTTTCAAAATAAGGAATCGCTTCATCAGGTTCATTTGCGTAATCAAGTATAAAACGAGCTAAAGTATACAAGGCTTGTTTAGAATTTGGATACAACGCAACAAGTCTACGATACCCTGCTTCCGTTTCATCAGGGTTCTTTATGACTTGCCCAGTGCTCCAATAAAGTAGTTCATAGAAACCATCAGGATTCTCTTTGTAGGCTTTCTCAAATTGTGCCGATGCTTCTTCTTGGTACCCTCCCAACAAAGTGAAATACATACCAGCCGTAAGCGGGTCTAATCCTTCTCTAATAAGTGCCATGTGTCGTTGCATTTGGATTTCCATTGGCGGATCATCGGGTCCGTCACCATATTGGAACTGCTCTAATTCCTGCATTTTTTTTGATGTTTCATCTATCCGCCAAAAACCTTTTTCATCTACAACAAAGAGATCCGCATTATTCTTGACATAATCAGGAACAGGAAATGGATTTTTCGCAGGGACATAATGTCCATGCACTAAAGTCGGTGGTGTTTTCGGAAACTGGATCGTTTCAAAAAACGCGTCATCCGCAGGGGGTTCTGGAATCTTGGGGTGTTCATTTTTCTGTCCACACCCACTGCAGCCTAAGAGTAAAACAACAAGTGTAAGTAACAAAGTGAAAGTTTCAATCCGATGTTTCATCGTTGTTCCCCTTGCTTTTATCAATTACCAATTTTCTGGTTTTCTCATCGTAAACGTATTCGGGTTGCCAAGGATTTGAAAAATACGAATATCCTGTGTGCTGCGTATATACCTTATCTTGTGCCTTTTCTAAACCATCAAGGGATGGACTATAGGGGTCACTTTGAATCCAAGATAATCCCTGATAGGCAGCAACGGATTGCTCCCATTGACCGAGTTTCGCATAACATTTGGCTAATAAGGCGTTCTTTTTCGTAATACGGCTGTCCAGTTGACCCGCAATCTGAATGTGTTGTAGAGCTATTGCAGCATTGTTTAGATCATATAAATAGTGCCGTGCGATACCTTCGTGTGCAAATGCTGCGTTGGGAAACTTTTTGAGCAGCTCCTGGTATGCTTGTATCCGTTGATCTTTGGGGTGACAACGCACCCATACATGCATGGCTGTAACAGAATTTGGGTGCTTTTGTATTGCACGTCGCGCATATTCAAGACCGAACGTCTCACGCATATCAGTATCCATAAGATACTTGGCAGCGGTAAACGCATCTATACCTTCAAACAGAATCTCAAGCCTTTTTTGTTCACGAACTTTTTCAGAGAGCGTTGTAGGCAAGGCATCTATACGATCCTCTTGTTCCTTTGTTGTATAAAAGACTTCCCCCGCAAATTCAAACTCAGTATCGACTGGAATGCTAGGGACACCTTCAGGCGTGAAGCGTAAAGATTCACCCCTTTGGTCATGGTTCAATATTTTTACCTTGCCACGAGTCCAGTTTATTTCTGCTATACTCAAGTCCGGATCAAAAATAGATTTTTGTGGCACGGCAAAATATGGTCGCCAAAGCAATTTCGGTGTTGCGATTGCTTGTTTTTTCCGTTGTAGCACTTCAGCATTACCACGATTACTAGCAACATCTGTTTTAAACTGTTCTATCAACCTTTCAAAACTTGGTTCAACATAAGGTGGTAGTTCTACAGGTTCGCGACTGCCCGCAGCCACGGGGCCGTATGCTGCCTGGTTGAATGGGTCTGCAGACTCCCTCGGCATGTCCTGCCCACGCCCACTACAGCCAGCAAGCAGGATCACAAAAAACAGAAGCAAAGTTGTGAATGTTTCAATCCGATGTTTCATGAAAGTGATCCTTTCTTAATGAGTTAATGGTGATGACCACCGACACGCCAGCCACCATCTTCTTCAATACCTTCAATCAGAAACAAAGCATGCTCATTGGGAAAAATAACATCCCACTGTTTGAGATACGCAACTGCCTTTTTCCTATCCAAATCAGCGTGCATGCGCGCTAACCTTACAAGTGAGTCCCCATAGTAAAGTGTTGGGTCCAGTTCAAATGATTTTTCGTACGCAGCAATCGCTTCCGCACGGGACGGTGCAACCTTTGCATATTCATACCACACACGCGCAACATTTGGGTTCATATCAATCAGACGCTGGTAACTCGAAGCAGCAAGACGTTCATACTTTTTCTCTAACTCGTAGTTCTCTAAGTGACGACAACATTGAGCGTATTGTAGATGTGCTAACACCCACAGCGTATGGAAATCGTCAGGGTTCTCCTCATGTGCTTTTTCGGCATATAGCAATGCTGTGCTCTTCGCTCCCGAACCCAGAGCTGCAAAATACTTTGCCACATGCAAATTTAACAGACCATCGGCAGCGAAGATGATTTCACCTATTTCAGTCTTTTGTGCATCCGTTAAGGGGCCGCCCTGTTCTTCTATCATTGACGCAGTGAGCCTTTCACGGTGAGCCTCTCTTGTTTCGCTCGACGGCAACACCAGAAAACTCTCGGCTTCACCATTATGATAGCGTTCAGTTCTGATGTCCCAACCGGGAATCCAAAAGAGTGGATCCGCAGCATACGCGTCGGGTGACGGTGGTTCTTGGCTGTTTTCTGTGATACCCAAATAATTCTTACCATAATACGGATTGAAGTCTGCTGGGAGTTCTATCCGTTCAAGTTTTACATCAAGTATAGGGTCTTTCGTTCCAGTCAGCGTATCCGTGCTATGTTGCGTGTCTAATCGCTCTACCCCAAGACGTGTAGTCGATGCCGTTTTCTGTCCACACCCACTGCAGCCTAAGAGTAAAACAACAAGTGTAAGTAACAAAGTGAAAGTTTCAATCCGATGTTTCATCGTTGTTCCCCTTGTATTTATATCTATCTTTTCAAATCCGCCCATCTTGACATCAGTTTACCGCGTGCTGACACAAGTCCTCTGAGACGGACAGTGGCTAATTGTTTGAGTTCACCGGTATACGACAGATCCTCTATGCGATAGTAGTAGACAGTATTTGGCTTTGCGGTGGTGTCTGTCCACGTATATTCAGTGCGTTCACCTGTAGTGCCAGCCCCTTGTATCAGCTTGGCGTTGATCTTCTGAAACTCACCTGTCTTTGTGCGGCTCCGGAGTATATTGAAACCGGCGTTATTTACTTCTGATTCGGTTGTCCAGTGGATGATAGCACCTTCCGATGTGCGGGTGGCTTTGAAACTGGACAATGTAACGGGGAGTGGGTCTTTATTGTTCTTGTGGTATATCTTCACACTGGGGTTATTCCGCATGAGTGTGAATAACGGTTCTTTATCGGCGATCGGATTTCCATAGATATGAAGTCTATCTAAATTTATCAACCTTGTAAGTGGACTTGCATCCGTTATTCGATTGTTAGAAATATTAACGCCTTTCAGTTGTGTTAGATTTGTGAGGGGTGTGATGTCGGTAATCTTGTTTTTTGACGCTGTGAAGTATTCTAATTGTGTCATATCCACAATAGCTGTGATGTCGGTTATTTGGCATTCCCACATGTATAACTCAACTAAGTTTGTTAATCGTGAAAGTGGTGTTATGTCTGTGATTGGGTTCACGGAGATTGTAAGTGCCTGTAAGTTTGTCAGGTTAGCCAGTGGTGTAATATCAGTTATTTGGTTCTCTCTTATATCTAACTCGGTTAAGTTTGTCAATCGTGAGAGGGGTGTTATGTCTGTAATCAAGGGTTTTGGGAGTTGTAATAATTTGAGTTTTGTCATATCTGCGAGGGCACTTATATCGTCTATAAGTGGATTGTGATCAATATATAATACTCTTAAGTCGACTAATCTTTTAAGGGGACGCGTATCGTCAATCTGGTTAATCTGAAGATTTAGACTTGTTAGATGGGTTAGATTTTGAAGGGGTGTAATATCACGGATACGATTTTCAGCCAGTATTAACCATGTCAATTCTGTGAGGTTTGCGAGGGGTGTGATGTTGGAGATCTGATTATTAGCTATCCATAATGTTGTGAGCTGGGTCAGGTTTGCGAGGGGTGTCAAGTCGCGTATTTGATTATAATCGAGAACCAATACTCTAAGGTGCGTCATTTTAGCGAGGGGTGTCAAGTCCCGGATTTCATTATTTTCGAGATATAACCTTGTAAGATGCCTTAGCTTTGGCAGCTGGGTTAGATCTATCATAGGATTATCATTGATTTGTAAATACTTGAGTTCTGGTAGCTTGTATAGCGGTGTTAGATCTTGAATTTGATTGTCTGTAAGGATTAAATATTCCATTCCGACAGCATGTTCAAGTCCAGTCAGGTCTGTTACGCCGCGACTGGTAATTCTTAGCAATGAAAGTCTTGCCATATCAAATGTGGTAATGTTTTTATCGGGTGGGTAGTTAAAAGTTTCTCGTATTGTAGCTGCTAAGTTCGGATCAGGTATAGAAACGGTGTCTGTTTCAGGGATTCGTGTGGTAAAATCAACTTCAATTTGTTCTCTAATGAAGTTGCCTTGTTTGTCGATTACATGAAGTCGAATCTTATTCAAAATTCGATTTGTGATGAATTCAACAGTATCACTTGTGCCGTTAAGTGTTTTACAATCGACAACATCGGGGAATCCGCCAGCAAGGGATGCCCCCGTCGTGTCTGTCAATAGTTGTGCTTGCACAAGTCCGTCTGGATCGTTGACTTTAAAACGTAGTTTGAGTGCGTGGGGAGGTTCAGTATCAAACTCATACGATTGTAAGTTGATGTCTGTATCGGAATTGCGGGTGATTGCTTTGTCAGGGTTGAGATATGGATGCACATTCAACCATTCGGCAGCACAATCAGACAAGGCTTGGCTGAATATGCCGTAAGTCATGAGGTTTGTCATTTCGCGGAAATCGTGTTGTAGACCGAAAGCATGTCCGAGTTCATGTGCAGTAACGATAGTATCATCGAAACAACTGCCCGAAGCCGGTATTAAAACATAACCGCCATCTCCATAGGTATTACCATAGCCGCAGACATCCCCATTTTCACCAAATGCCCGTCCACTGATTTCAACGCATACTACATATATATGGTTAATAAAGTCGAGCTGATCTTGTAGTTCTTCCCAAATGACATTAGTTATATTATCGCGATAATAGGCTTCATTGCGTTGCCCATTGAAGTGATGGACAATTGCATTGTTGTTATGATCCGATTCAAATTTAAATGTTTTTTTCCCATACCCGTGACGTTCCATTTCATTGGAAAAAAACTTTTGCACATCTTTTATCAATACATTTAGACGGGTGTCTATTTTCGGTTGTGGGTCAAGGTCATTTGGTAGGAAATACACAAGCCGAACCGTGCGTTCGACACCCGCTGTGTCTTGTGCTGATACAACTGGTGAACCGACAAGGATTGCTAAAATAAGTGTGATTCCAATACAGATTTGCGTTTTCATTGATTATCTCCTTTTGTTTTTAGAATGTGCGGGGGTTTTGTGTCTCCCCGCAGGACGTTTCAAATTCCGCCTTTATATGGTTCATCAAGCATTTGTTTGATTAAATTATGAGTGAACTATAAATCAGAAAAATCACCACAATCACAAGATTGGCGTATGTATTCCTTAATCTTATGCTTAAGTTTCACTTCTTCTATTTCTTCTTTCGTTTTACCTTCTTTTTTCATTATTCTAATGAATACTGCACGAAACAATCTTTCAATTCCATACTTAGCACTTGCCTTTGCAATCAGTGCCAATGCAGCCATTGCAATTGCTCCACCTACCATTCCAAGCGGTCCTCCCATAGTAGCAAGTGCGACAGTTATAGCTGCAGCACCATAATAACCGGAGACTGCCATTAGGACGATCAACACAAGGGCTGGAATACCTAATCCCGCAATTACCTCTGCTATCTCATCAAGACTGAATCTATCCATATTACGCAAAACTTCTTTCAGTCTTTTGAGTAGATTCTTAAAGAATTCACGCCAATCCATATACATATCCCACATGTATTGTTCGTTTGTTCACGCTAATATCCTAATATTCGTCTAAGTGCGGACGCGTGAGCATGATTGTGTGCTGAGGACTTGAGAGTGTCAGCGTTCCGCTTTTTACCATCCAAGTGTATTCAGTGTCTGTTTTGAAAAGAGGCGGTGTATCCCGTTCAAGTGCTTGTTTTATTTCATAAGTGAACTCCGATTTGAGTTTTTTGAGTGTCATCCCTTCGCTGTGCTGTTCCCATTCAGCTTCTGGTTCAAGGATCAGATCTACATAGGGGTGTGTGTGGGTTTGTCTCGTAATTGTCAATATATTGTCTTGCGTGGTATAGCTGCCGCGTGTTGTGTAAGAAATATAGCCTACCATAAAGCGTTGGGGGTCTACCCCATATTTCTCTACGGTTCTAAACGCAAGTTGTAGTGTAAACTGCCCTGTATCATCAAAAACAACACTGTTGGCAGTTACAATGAATTTTAGTTCAAACGGACTGTCTTTTTTGTCGTCAAAGTTTTTTTTGAATCTTTCGCCATCGATCCAGCGAATCTCCCACGGATCCATGAACAGACCCGTGACGAAGTCAGGGGGCATATCTTCACCGCATCCGATGATAGCAAAAAGCACGATAATAGAAATAATCAATTTTGATGTTTTCATAATTCCTCTGTTTAATTATCTGACATACTCCGAAGTCTAAAGACTTGCGGTTCTTTACCTGAAAATCCTGGTTCAGACAAAAACACCAACATCACTCACTCACATCAAACATGCGAATGATGTCATCAGCACCGCTACTTGCGATAGTATACGTACCTTTCTACCATCGCTTATGTCCCATAGACGGACGGTTTTGTCGTAACTACCACTTGCGAGTGTCCTACCGTCCGGGCTGAAGGCTACACTGGAGACATCACTCGTATGCCCTACGAGTGTGCCGTCATCCGTTTTGTCGTAATCCATCACCTTTACGTCGTCTTCAATAGGGCTGGTGGTAACCTTAACACCAGCACACGCAACAATCATCATCGCAAGCAAAATGCTGAGTATCAAAAAACTTCTTTTCATCATAAACTCCTTTTGTATGAACTCATTTGGTCTTAGATTTATTGGTCTTAGATTTATTGGTCTTAGATTTATGCTTGTCTATCCGTTCCTGCCGTTCTTTCCGCAAATCTCTGAACATATATTTTAAAGATTTTGTGCCTGCATTCGGATATTTCGCTGATAGATAAATCGCAAGATGTAATCCGCCGACTGCGATTGTGACCAATGTCTCCACCACTAAATCAAGATCCGAATAGAAAATGCTACACATAATTAAAGGAACGAGAAAAAAGTAAGACCATTGTACTGAACTTGAATCACTCATGCTAAAATTTTCTCTATCCGCATTCACTATCACCCGCAAAATAAGGTAAATGAGTGTCGTATAATAGTATGCGATACATGCGGACACAAAGAATCGTAATATCCGAAACAGTATATCTGCCATAGTGAATGTTGCCAGTGATTTTATTTACACGCGACTGGCAGCGGCGAGGTGTTATGGCTTTACGACAATATTGACAGCGTATAAGTTGCCTCTCTCTATTTTCGCTCAACAATGCATCATCTATCATTGTTTCGTAATAATTGTAATTTGAGTAGCAACCATTTTGCACACCATGGATCGCTGATATTACCATCTACTGATGCTTTTTCAGCATCAGAAAGTAACCGTTGTGCTTCTTCGTTAATTAGTGTCACTGCTTTGTGTATTGGAAGTCCAGTAATGTTTTCAACAGCGTCTATATAGAAAACATGGTAAGGAAACATATTATTCCGTAGAAATGTTTCTTCCAATGTGTAATCCGCTCCATCCCCACCTGATTCTCCACAGGGACTGCGAAGTGTCAACAACCTATCACGAAGCACTGGAAGACAGGATTCTAATTTTAGGTGTCCTGCGACTAAAACTGCTGGAGTAGAATAATCCTGGATAAAAATAGCAATTTCATTTTCAATTTCCATTTTATTCCTTTCAAGCCATATCAACTCCTGATGACTAAAACATCTATCAACAGGATCAACCGTCCAATCATAATATGCTAACTTTCTTGCAATCCGAAAACCAATTACCTCATCAGACAATGTAGTTTTTTCTGAGGGCACCATGCAACCACCCAGCAACAAACAAACAAGTCCGGAACTCATTGCGATACAAATAATCAATCTTGATATTTTCATAGAGTATTCCTTTCTAATCGTTTATCGGTTCACGGAACACTGATAACAGAATATCATCGGTATCTACACCGTGTTCTTCTGCAAGTTGTTCAATAGACATTTCGGTGTCGCTGACAGTGTAGCCGTCATTACCAAGTTGTTTGACAAGGGTGTCCACGTCCATGTCAACGATCGGTGTCATTCGTGTGATAGACGTTTTCTCCATTTTCTCCATTATCAATTCTTCAGGCTCTCCCTGACTGAAAATGGCGGTTCTTGCAACCAGTCCGACTCCTATCAACCAGTCCGACTCCTATCAACCACGCCACTGCGATGATAATCACACTGCGCTGAGAGAAATACTTTTTGAAGGGTCGCCAATTCGTGTAGATGTGAAGCACAATCGCAACCGCAAATCCGAGACCAACGATCTCATGTGCAGATAGGAAGGGTTGTTCCGTAGTAAAGAACATCAACAGCCCTGTCATCGCAGAAATAATACCTGCTCCGATAATGAGAGGTGTAGCAAATCGTCTAATATTTAGTTTTTTCATATATGGCTCCTATCTTCAATTTACCCCATACAGTAGTTAGCTTTTTACGAGGACTAACCAATAGAAATTCCTTTCTAAATATAGGTCGACTATCAAGTAGTTTAGTGGTTCATTCGCTAAGTTTTTATGTTTTGAATACTCTAAATACACCCCCCTTTATCCCCCCGCAAGCGAGGGGAAGGGACTTTTAGATCTATGCCGTAAGTTCTATGGACAATAAATATTTAGCGAGTGAACCATTTAGCTTCAAAAGCGAATATACGCATCTTATCACCCCATTCTGCAGTTGTCTTACCCCACGCTATTACACCTCCATTAAAAGACTCAGCCACATCATTATTACCTGGATCCAACCCAAACGCATAACCTAAATTATGGGCGACTACACCAAGATAATGATCAGGAAAATCATTTATCCTGTCCACAGTTACAAATGCAACGCCTCCCCATCTGCCTCCATGCCAAGCAAAACCCCAATCCTCACCTCCATCCCAATCACCATTCAGCTTTATTCCGCCCATGATAATAAGTTGGACATTATCACGAGAAGCCCAATTTTGCTGATTATTAAACTTAAACGGAAGCTCTGGCTCAACGCGATCTTCAAATATATCAAAATTATTGTCTGGATTCTCTGGGTTATAATGAGCAGTGTTATGATTACCATTTACTGTATGAATGACAACCTTACCATCCGTATCTAGTTCCAATGGAAACGTTTTGTCAGTAAATCCATGACGAGTCATCTCCGATTGAAGATACTTTTGAATATCCTTTAATATAGTACTGTGGTACACTTTATCTATATTGCCAGCATCTGTAGGCTTAAAATAGATCACATGAACATCAAACTTTGCATCTACGGTTAGAATCACAAATACTAAAGCCAATAATGGTAAAATGAAAAACATTTGTTTCATGATATATACAAACTCCTTTGATTGTTTTAGTTCTATTTCAAATCTGCCCATTGCGTTATCATTTTCCCTGTAGCAGAAATTAATCCGTGCAGGCGTGTTGTCGTAAGCGTTTGATGCACACCGGCATAAGACACATCTTCTATTTGATAGTAGTAAACAGTATTCGCCTTCGCGGTGGTATCTGTCCACGTATATTCAGTGCGTTCTCCTGTTGTGCCAGCACCTTGTATCAGTTCGGTATTAACTCGCTGAAACTTGCCTGCCTTTGTTTGACTTCGGTAGATGTAGAACCCCGCATTATTTACTTCAGATTCGGTTGTCCAGTTGATAATAACCCCGTCAGGTGTATGCTCGGCTTTGAAACTTGATAGCGTCACAGGGAGTGATGTTCCTTTGCGATACATAGGATTGCCTAAATCTGATGGATACCCGTAATATGTTATTATTTTTGGTGGCACGTCTGCTGAAGATACCCACGCTTTGATATGGGTGCCATCTAAAGGTAAGCCGTCTATGTATAACCGTCGTAGAGATGCGCGTGTGCCATCGCTTGTTTCACCGGGTGGCAGTGTCCATGTAGGTGTGTCTTTGGTATGTGGCTGTCCATCTAAGTTGCCGATAGTATCCACGACGTTGCCGGTAGCATCTGTGAGTTGGATTAGGAATCCTTCACTGGTGAGCAAACGATACCTCGGTAATGGCGGTGATAAAAAAGTCTCTGGCTGCCGCTGAGAGAGGTTGTAGATGCGATTGCGAGGGAAATGCCCCGAATTCGCTGCACTGCTCACGGTTGTGAGTAGTGCCGTTTGGTTCGGTAGCACATCAAACGCCTCAAGGGTCATAACAAGGTGATGATGCTTGCCCTCTTGCCGCGTCTCAACGACAAGCTGGTAGTCTTTCAGGTTCACCGAGTCGATAAAAGACGGATTATAGAGCTCAATCCACTGAGGTAGGGGGCGTTTTCTGATTTGTGTCTCAAACATTATTTCACTGATACTCAAGGTAACTGTCGGACTTGCAGCCGGGGCGTTTTCTTCGTTTTCACGTGTGGGGGACTGCGACTCGCTCACTGTCCATGCCGCAGCGGAATAACCGGGTAACCGGACATCGCTGCGTTGCCATGTACTGACTTCGGTCAGCGGAGCAGGTTCTCTTGGACGACGGGCATTGGCAAGGGGCCAGACATCTGTGCCACCGTAAACAGTGCTGCTGCTTCGGAAATAATTACCAGCCACATCCTCAATTGCATCTGGCGTGCCGTTTTTATCCCGCGCATACCGTAAAATCAACAGAAAAGGTGTGTTCGGTAGTTCTGTATTTGTAATCAAAAATACGCCACCGGTCGACACCCTTTGGTCAGGGAACGACACAATGTCCACATCTTGATTCGCTTCCGCACCCCCACTCTTGACAATGCTGATTTCCCAATCTGTGAGCCGGACACCCTCACCACAGACGTTCTTCAATTCTATATAGTCGTTTGTGTCGTCAGCGGTATTGTGTATTTTGTTGAAAACAAGACGATCTACTACCGGTTGAGAAGGGGAGGGATTGAGCCGGTAGCCGGGTGTTCCAAGACACGCCCACGCCGGAGCATGCCGATCATAACCGAGGTGCGCATGATACCCGCTCGATACCCACGCCTCTGCCGAATATCCCGGATACTCCAAACGTTGACGCTGCCACGCTCCGAATTCTGTCAAAGGTGCTGCCGACATCGGACGCGACGCGTTCACAATCGGATGAACTTCTGTGTTGTAGTACGACGCTCTCTGAAAATAGTTGCCCGCAACATCTTCAATTGTTGCCGGTGGCGTTCCATCCACCGATGCTGTTCGTTGTAAAATTAGCAGAAAAGGTGCGGTCGGCAGCTTCAGACGTTCCGCGACGAAATACAGATGCTGCGCACCCTTTTGCCGCGCACTTGTCGCGATATTCAGTCCACCCGCAAGACGTGTTTCGCCCGGATCCGTATTCGTAACTAACAATAGCCCCCGCGCGGGTAGCACAAAGTTGGGAAACTGTACAATAACGCTTTCAACACCAGCCTCAGCCCCCTCACTTGTGATAAGACGAATCTCCCATTCAAAGAGGTCGAGGGGTGAATTACATAAGTTCTTCAGTTCAATCCAATTGTTTGTATCGTCTGTAGCGTTATAGATTTCATTGAAGATAAAGCACCTTGTTGCCAGTGGAACAGGGACACGAAAGGAATGATACGGATAATCTGTAGAAGGTGCAACGGGTGGCTTAGCAGGCGGGGCTACAGGTGGTTGGACAGGCGGGGCTACGGGCGGGTCTATAGGTGGGTCAACAGGCGGTTGAACAGGCGGGTCATCGGGGTCTGGTTTGTCAGGCGTTTCTACAGGTGGCTTAGCAGGCGGGGCTACAGGTGGTTGGACAGGCGGGGCTACGGGCGGGTCTATAGGTGGGTCAACAGGCGGTTGAACAGGCGGGTCATCGGGGTCTGGTTTGTCAGGCGTTTCTACAGGTGGCTCAACAGGCGGGACTACCGGGGTTGGACAGGCGGGGCCTGCTCCCGGTGAGAGTGTCCGTGCTGTCAGGACATTGCTCCCAGATCCAAATCGACGTCCGTTTTTCAAAGCAAACAGCTGAAAGTCATACGATGTTCCCGGTTGAAGCTCGAAATGGGTAAAACTGAATAGACGCGCCCCTCGCCGAAGATTTCCGACTTCTATCCAATTTCTATCCGCACTTTTCTTGTAATAATGCACATAAGCTTCGGGGAGACGACCGGATACCTCAGCAATCCATTGCAAGCTGGTCTGGGTAACACTTTCACAATAAAGCTCCAGCGTAATAATAGGCGGTGCGATGGCTGTTGTGGTGAATTCTAACTCGAATTTGGAATGTGAGAGCTCCTCGGCGGCTGCGTGTGTATTCTCAGGGAGGATTGCCTTTATGGTGTATTCCCCAGGATTTCTGGGGGTAAAGGTGAAACTCGACAACCCATCGCTGCCTGTAGGAACGCGCGTCTTAGCTCCACCGTTAACGCTCCACTCAACAGGGACTCCCTCAAATTGCCGATTCTGCTGTCCTCCGATCGCATTAACACCTAACACCGTATGCGTGTGGGTTTCCCCAGCATAAACGGTAACCGTTTCCGGGGATACGTGCTCAAGAGTAGGTACAGGTTGTTTGTGATATTGGAAACTGGCAGCTGTGTCCCCTGCGACGGTGGTGTCGATGTCGATTTTTTTTAGGCTCCTTATGATCTCTGGCAGGTGTTTGTAGATGGAGTCATAGTTCAGTCTGTAGTTGTTTGACACCTCAAACCTGGGAGCACTTCTGTGGGGAGCGTCTTTCATTTTTGTTTTTGCAAATGCCACCAAAGGCTCGAGATCTCTCAACGCCCAACCATTACCCATAGGCCCCAGATTGCGCACATCCAGCTGGTACAACTTTCCTGTGAAATTGTTTAATACCGAGAGGTCAGAAATGTTGGATTGTCGAATCGACAAGAGACCCAATCCTGTTAAGTGAGGGAGGAAACTCTCTAAATCCGATTCACTCAGATTCGTTAGCTGCAGGGTTAGGGCATCAAAAGTTTTTGGTAAATCTCCCAAGACTGAGAAATCGCTGATCCACAGATTAAACCGAATAAATAGCCGTGTTAAGGGTAGGTTCCTGAGCGGAGATAGGTTGTTGAAATTCTGATAACCCCCAGGCTTCAGGGTTATAGACGTTAGTTTCTTCGCGTATTGGAGCCCCTCCAGATTACTCACGGCGGTCGTTATGCTGAGTCCGGTTAGGCTCGTACTATCCATCTCCGCCTCGGTGATTGTGGCTCCTGAGGTCTTACTGAGTGCGGTTTCGATCGCAGCACGGAGATTCGCATCGGGAATAGTTACAGGATCAGTCAGGGCAGCATCAACAAGCAGCCCTATGCTCAGTATAAGTCCTAACAAACAAAAGGTTCTAACAAGATACTTCATTTTCAAACCTCACTTCTGTAAAATTTGTAGATTGTTTTCAGGGAGTCCTCGCACAATCTACAAAACAAGTATTAGGAGAATTCAATATGGGTTTTTGAAGTCAATATGTGGATATTTAGAAACGCCTCCATACAGCGCAAGATCATACCGTCTTATCGTTGATTAGATGGAAGAACGCGCTGCTATTCCGTCTCTTTTTCTAACTCTCTGACAAGACGGCATTAGCAAAGTCTTTATCAAATCTTTTGTCACCAGTTTCCTTGCGAGCGATCATTTCTGATCAGGGGTTGTCCTTGACATCAGACAGCAGTTTGCGTACCTGAGAGACCACTAACTTCTACATTAAGACACAAACAGCAGAAACGACTACAACTCACACCATATTTGGTTATAATAAGACAATTTATATTAATTGTCAATTATAATTTATTTAGTCTATTTATAACTAATATAACCTAAGTTACCACCTATGCAGCACAATCTGTATGAAAATTAAGTTATTAATTCGGTAATTTAGGATAAAAATCTGGCAGAATACGCGTTTGGTATTCTACATTGGTTAGGAAACCGCACCTACCGGGTTTGGGGAAAATTAGAATTACCGAAATATTTTATTAAACTTCATTTAGGTTGTGCCTGTAAGGGCGCAAACTGTCAGTTTGCGCTACGAAATTTCGTGAAAAATGAACTCTTTTCCATTAAAAACGGTTTAGCATGTCTAAAATCTTGTAGGTAGCAACTTGGGTTAATATAATAAAGTATTTTCCGAGACAAATTATTGTGAGAAAAACCTTCTTTTCCAATACCGAACAGATCCAGGGTTATTTCTTCAACATTTGACTAAAAATAGGATTCTTGGTAATATATACTCTAAAATTATGTAAAGGACGAAGTTTGTGAACACCTACATCCTATGACAACCAATGTTCTACAAGATATTATCTCACGTTGCCACCGACGGCATGAGAAACCACTTAAGCAACGACAGTCGATCGTAGCACCTCTGCTCTACAAAGGGTTTCCTTACCATTTCACAGTCTATTGCGCACACAAATACCCTGTGATGCTTCAAGACTTGGAAGCGGCAGATATTTCCTTTATGCCGATAGGACAGGTCCCTGGCAACGACCGACCCCCGCGGTCTTTTGGCGGCGAACGGTTCTTGAAACGCCAACAGGCGAAAGACTGGGAAACCCTCCGATGGCACAAGTCGTGGGGAATCCAAATATATACGGGTATTCCCTCGGCACGCGATGGCGCGTCATGGCACGACATAGACTTTAAATATGAGGCACTATGTGCCGCACCTGATGCTGTTCTCACTTGCATTCAAGCACTTGTTGATGCCGTTGCGAACCCGTTGTTGACGTTGTCAAAATCTGGTGGGCTGCGCTTTTCTTGTAGGATACCGGGGTACCTACACCCGAACGCCAAGCAGGCACGGTTGCATGTTCATAAGCACGCGCCGACATCGAAGAATCCTCACCAACACGTCACATATCTTGAAATTTTAGGTGAGAAGGGATACGGCTGCTGGGATGCGCGCTATGAAATTCTGCTTGGAGATCTGTTAGACCCGCCTGTGATTTCCAAAGAGGTGCTTTTTCCGTCTATTGGTGCCCTTCGCGCTGCACTTCACAAACCGATTCCGAAAAGCATCCAACACGAGGAGAGCATCCTTGACGCGCCATACTCTCTCGGATCAGGTAAACTTGACCTTGCTAAAGAGGCATTTTTCAAGCGCGGGTTTTCTTACGTTAAACAAGAGGATGGATTCCACTATTGGAACCGGCGTGATGGTCCGGTTGACACACAGGTATCGTTGTGGGAGAGCGAAGGAAATGTGTGGATATGCGCATCCACATCTGATACTGAGCTGCCTGTGGAGGCAACACTAATCACAGACGTTTGGAAAGATACTGGCATTCTGCCACCAATCCCGGCAACGGGGCTGCCCATAGACGATAAGGTGGCCACCATAAGGACTGGGAAACTCAGCCCGCTGGCAATAAAACGTCCGCCTCCCGTGTTACACAAGTTGAGGCCTACCCAAAAGATTGATGAAACGCGCGAAGAAATTTGGGTTCAGATGCAGCGTGCTCTCGATAAGAGGGTTAGCGCTCTTAGATTCATTCCCGATGCAGATTCAGAGAAAAACGGTGAAGTAGAATCCATTCTGCGTAATAGTGAAGCAATATGTTTAAACGTGCCAGATGCTGAGCCTACATTACAAACTACCAAAGCACAAATACTCCAAGATCACCGATTCTTTTTAGACCCACAATACGCAAAAATAGTGGAACAAATCCTCGAACGGCGCGATGGAACACAACAGCTCTGTATCGTCAATGTCACAAGTGAAGATCAACTGTTTCTTGAATGCGAACTACCAAAATCTACATTGGAAAAATGGGTTGTCGACTGGCAAGGTCATGCATTAGGAAACTTTGCCACTGCCCTACTGAATACATTAGGAATCAGAGACAAATCTCATGGCAATTCTATCAAACGACTTCGGACAGTGATACAGACATATAAATGGCTGGAAGAAGAACTCATCCGACAGATGTGTCACGTCATTGAAAACATTCGAGAGTTACCAACAGTTTGTTCGGGTCCAAACTGGACGTTTTGGCATCAAATCACACGTTTCTTTGCTCATTACACAAGAGATGCTGATGCACCGATGCGATGGGAGGACAAAGTCCTACGATTCTGGGTGCCGCCGGTGCTGCATCCAAGTATCAGACACCTTTTGGTTACCTCACCGACTCTCTACGCTGAACATCTACGGCGGGCGTTCTTGGATGAAGAAACTGAGATCCTTCCCACTCAACCGATGGCGTGGGTTCCTGGAACCTGCGTTTTTCAGATTCGCACCGATATTTATCCACGAAAGACAATTTTAGACCTCTACAACACCTGGGACGTTTTTGGGGTGTCTGAAACTGGCCAGCACATTTTTTCCAGGATCCAAGCTGAAATAGAAAGGGATCCGAATGTTAAGCATGGAATTATAACCCACGTTCACACAATTAGACATTTGGATAATATAGCGAAAAATGAGAATATCTGTTTCCTGACGGGTTTCCGAAATAGAGAAGGATTGGAAACCGCTTTTCAAGAAACGCAGATCATCTGGATAGTTGGCATGCCGGAAATGGGACCCCGTGCCATTTTGGAGCGCACTCAGATATTGTTTGGAAACGACGAGGAACCTCTTTCTTATGAAATGGAACTTGAATCCTGCCGTTACAAAGACGAACGCGTCCAGAACGTTTATGAAAAGGATATCGTCCATATATTCACACAGGTTATAGAGATGGCTCAACTCAACCGTTTGGCAAACAAGAAAGTTATGTTGATTACAGGTTTGCGAATTCCTGAGATCACGGATAGACCCGAAACGCTTCTTTTTGACTGGGAAGATCTTGAGGTTGCCGGTGGGTTAGACAAACTTTCCGAGGCGATAGCGACACGCCAACGTTTTGAGACCGAACGCGACAATCTGACAGCTGAATCCAGCAGAAAAGAGGTAGAAAGGGTTCTGGGATGCTCTACAAGACAGGCGAACCGAGTGTTGCAAAAGCTAAGAGGCGGTAAAATGGCACGTGTTCCTTTCCGTGAACAAATTATCGCACTTCTCGTTGACGGAAAGAAGACAACGCCGGAAATCGTTGCGGCGATTGAAGGACATCCGAAAGCAATAAATACAGAACTTACGCGCCTTGTAAACACCGGTGAAATTGTAAAGGTCAAACGGGGTCTATATACACTGCCGGAGGCGTAAAATTACATGTAGTAACCTAATCTCGCAATTAAGCGTATCTTACATACAAACAACGCTTTCATGCAAGCAATGATTGCATGAAAGAACCACTTATAAATTGTCATAGCTTACATGTAATCATTTTTATTATTTTGGTCATAAGGTTTCCACCGAGCAATTTTGCGCGCATTTTCAAAGTCGGCATCAAACACTTTTTTTAGTGCTTCAAATTTTTTCTGTTCCTGTTCGCGTAATTTCTTTTAGGTTGCCGGATTGGTGAATTCTGCAATTTTCCGTTCTATCTCTCGTTGTCGGTTATCTATCCATTCAGTTCGCTGAAGTTCCAATACATGCTCCAAATCTTCACGGCATTTATCCTCTTGCTCTACAAGTGTGCGTTTTTTTCTCCTGTTATTTGCCAGAAAAAACTTTTCACGAATTCCTTCAATGTTATTTAACAATTGCTGGACAGCACCATCTTGGAACAATGTTTCTGTTACGGATAGATTTATGCCTATCAATGTATTCGCAGCAATAAAGCGCGTCTCCAAGTTTGGCAACGGTTTGATGCCGAAATTCTCCGCTGCTGTGTCCGATTCCTGCTCAATCGCAAGCGATATAAAAAATCGGAGTTTGGCAATTTGACACGCAATCGGTTGAATATCCACACCAAAGATGCTGTTTTGAATTAAGTATAATTTTCGTCCGAAGTCTGAATCCCGGTAACGTTTGAAAGTGTCGTCAATTTCGTGTAATTCTTCACGACGTTCTTGGTCATCCTGTGTATCAAATGCCTCTGCAGCGTGTTTCCCAGCGAGTTCTTTTTGTAATGTTTCCCAACGAGTGTTATCTGGGTCAAGCTGTCTGAGTGCGAGCGTGAGTTTGTGCAGCACGCCCATCGGAAACGCCCCCGAACCTACGGCTGGATCCAATGTCTTGAGTTCAGAGATTGCCCGCACAACTCTCTCAACATCGGTGGGTTGGCATTTTTGAGATAACGTAGCGATCAACGCCTCCTCTACCATATAGTCAACGATAGCGCGTGGCGTGTAATAGGAACCAGTCTGCTTTCGCACCGTCGCCCCTGTTTCCGGGTTGTATGCGGCGAGTAGGTTTTCGAACACTCTGCCGAGCAGTTCTGGGTCAAGTGCAACTTCCTGTTCAATCGGTGTGTTCTCCTCAAAGGTAAACTTGTAGTGTTCAAGTAAGGGTAGCAATCCTCTATTTTCGTCAAAAAAGAAGCGGTTGGGAATGCTTAAACTTATGGTATTGATTATCGGAAAAGCAGTCTATTCGGTAACTACTCTCACTTGTTGCCTCCCAAGTATTTAAACAATCGAACAAGCCCCCGTTGATGAAAGGTGTTTTAGCAAACAGTGCCAACAGGTTATCGGGGTCTTGCATCTGTGCTTCGTATCGGTATCGAGAGAAATCGCGGTTGGTGGTATAGCCAACAGTGCTAAACTTGCGTTTATCTATTTCGGTGTTCAACGTGGCAAAGAACAGATTTTGAAGGACGACGCGATAGTAGGAATCCCCGTTCTCAAGGTCATCCTCTTTTAGCAACTCAAGCACTTCATGTCTATTGAAAAGTTCCTCTGCAACCAGTCCTTTCTCCTTGATAAACCAGATAAAGAGTAAGCGCGTGATAAGTCGGATGACGTGTTCCTCGCGTGTGATGACGCGGTTCTCGTCTGTGGGGAACTTAACATCCTCGTCGTTAACTGCCCATTCATACCACGCAAACAGCTTCCGATAGAACTGTTTGTTGAGTTCCTCTGTATCTAACTTTGCGAGCCATGCTGCTAGCAGCCCGTCGAAGTTTTGCGGTTTTCTGTTGTTGTTATCCATCCACTTAATACACTGTTCAAGTGAGAGTTCGGAGAGGATATCCAGATGTGCGCGGTGCGGGTTGGCAAGCCGGATGTCTTTGATCAGGGTAACCTGTCCGAGAACATCACAGTTCTCGTCGGTTATGTTTGGACGGCGATCCGCAAAGGCAATCGTTAGGTGTTCTCCTGCGCGAAATATAATCATAGTCGGAGCAAACAGACGTTTTTGGAGCTACCCAAAATGGCTTTGTCAACACCGTTATTGTTGATGTGATACATTTTCCCGTGTATCAGTTTTGATTCACGGGTCGTACGGATTTCCACCTTCTCTTTTATCCATTCGGCACAGGCTCTGGCAATCGGTTTCTGGCGGAGCTGCTGATTGAGTGCTAAGCCTGTATCCGTTATGTCAACGCTTTTTTGTCTGTATTATTTGGGTCCATCCGTTTGACAAAATCTGGGTCGTCAAAAAGGAATCGGAGTCCCTCTATGTTGTGCAAGTGGTCTTGCATCTTTTCGTAGGCATAAATGGTGAAATAAGCGGATACGATGGAGAGTTCGGAACCGTTCCGGATTTCCTGTTTTAAAAAGTCGTAGACTGTGGCGCGAAGTAAGTTGTCTCGAATACCGGACTTTAAGGATGGGTTGTTATCTGGCACGTCAAAGCCTCTGTTTGTGAAATATGAGATTTAGTGTATCACAATTATCAAAAAAATCAAATACCATTCTCGCATGTAATCAGTGCTTATAAGTAAACACTGATTACATGTAAGCATGAAAAAGTTGTTTGCATGTAAGCATTTAGGTAAGAGATGAAACAGATACCTCTGGGATGTTGCTGAAAACGCCTTGACACTACTCACAGAATAATGTATACTTTGTGATAGACACCAGAAGTAAAGTAGCAGCCGAAAAAGGAGTAGACAAATGGCATCTGCTAAGATTCTCGATCATGGACAGATAACCATACCTAAAGAAATCCGAGATAGTTTAGGTCTTAAGAAAGGTGATGTCGTGGAAACGCAGCTTATAGGTGAGTGCGTAGTTATAACTCCGAGGCGGTTGGCAAGACCGGAGGACTGGAAAGGACTTCTAAAAGTGATGAGTAGTGTCCACGAGCAAAATAGAGGTATCAGCGAAGAAGAAGTTTATAAAGATGTCCAACGCGCAGTTGCTGAGCTTCGACAGGAAGACTATGACAAACAAAAGAAAACTGCGCATTGTCCTTGATAGTGTCGTTGCTGTTAGTGCGTTCCTAACCGAAGGGTTGGCATTTGACATGGTGTCTCAGTGTCAGAAAAATGCCTATCTTTACACGACAGAAGAGATTTTACAAGAAATCCGCCAAGTACTTTTAGAAAAACCCCACATACGGAATCGCTATAACTATTCCTCAGAAAAAGTGGAAGCCTTTGTCAACTATCTGAGGAATATTAGTACGGTAGTTGCCCAACTACCGGATATACGTGTGATAGAACGCGATCCCAAAGACGATATTATTATCTCTTGTGCTGTTGCAGCATCAGCTGATTACATCATAAGCCGAGATCGAGACTTGTTGGATTTAGGGGACTATGGGGAAATACAGATTGTTTCCCCAGAAGAGTTCATGGGAATTCTGAACGAACACAGTGCACAATGAACATCCTTTTAAGCTATTGGCAGTTTACCTTTACGCTCAAAAAGGGTGTTCAGAGCGTCACCCAATACTTCTTGAAGGTTTTTATCTTCTTCCGCAGCAATTACTCGCAACTGCCGATGGACTTCCAGCGCAAAATATCCAGAGATATTTTTCTTACCGCGGCGCGACGGTGCGATATTCTCATTGACGAATGTTGATTCGGCGGTTTCGCTTGTGTTTGTTTCTTCATGTTCTTCATTTTCCTTAAAGACTTTTGCGAGATTAACTTTTTTATTTGGTGACATAATTGCCTCCTATATATCCATTTCACTTGCCAAATAATTGTATAGTGCTTGCACTTCACGAGATGCTTTTCCACTTGGGTTCAAACTCCTGTGTTGCAAGCCCTGCGTTATATGCATGCACATAGGCAATCCGATGTCCAAGTTCACATGGCGCACACGGCACATCGTAAATATCAACGGCTTCTCTTGCCTGTGCTGTTAGATCGCCACGCGAAGGCACACTGTTGAATACTATCCGTGCTGGTGTTTTCGCTAAACGGATAACATCTACTGTTGAGCCTATTGCCTGTAAATCTATAAGTGCTGGCTTACACGGAATTACCACCATCTCTGCTGCACGCGCTGCATCCAAAGCGGAGGCTTCGGTATGTGGTGCGGTGTCCAAGATTGCGAACGTCGCACCGTTGTCTGCTGCGAGTTGCAGTATTTTGGGTAATCGCTTCGAGTGCGTAGAAATCACCGTGGAGGTATCCCCGTTTCGATTATCTCCCCACTTTGCAGCACTTACCTGCGGGTCAAGGTCAATTAACGCGGTTGTGTGCCCTGCCTTTTCTGCAGCGATAGCAAGATTGGTCGCGATGGTGGTTTTACCTGTTCCACCTTATTGTAGGCGTTGACAGATATTGTAAAAATGTACAGTGTATCTCATAAATATTAAATGGTTTGAATTTTTCTTTTAATTCCTCATCATTCCTGCTAAACTATATCTATTTCTACTATAAGTAAGGAGATGATTTGAATGGAGCTAAGTGATAAGGAATGGGAAGTTATTGAACCCCTAATGCCAGAACCGCCATCAGGTAAACCGGGTAGACCTTGGCGTGGTAATAGAGAAGTGTTAGATGCTATACTCTGGGTGTTGCGAACAGGTGCCCCTTGGCGGGATTTACCCGAAAAGTATCCCCCCTATCAAACTTGTCATCGTCGTTTTCAGCAATGGTCATCAGATGGAACGCTTGCAAGCGTTCAAATGACACTCACAGAAATGCTTGAAAAACGGAAAAAAAATAAATATGAGTGAGTGCTATATTGATGCGAAATTTGTTCCTGCCAAGAAAGGTGGCCCTTGTGTGGGTAAAACGAAGTGTGGCAAAGGGACAAAGTTGGTAGCGATTACAGAGAAAAGCGGTAGAGCTGTGAGTGTTCTGATTACAGATGCTTCTTGTCCTGAAGTGTGCTTAGTTGAACCGGCATTGGATGCGTGTTGGACATCCGAGCATCCCGCAGTGTTGATTGGGGACAAAGCCTATGACTCTGATCCTTTAGATGCGTCTTTGAGGGGGCGTGGTATTGAAATGGTAGCCCCTCCTAAAAAGAATCGTAAAAAACAGGCTACACAGGATGGTCGGCGTTTACGACGGTATAAGCGTCGTTTCAAAGTAGAAAGATTTTTCAGTTGGTTAGAGGATTTTCGGCGTTTAGTCGTCCGATGGGAATATTATGCTGAAAATTATTTAGGTTTTGTCCTTCTTGCTTGCATACGTATGTCAATAAAATATTTATGAGATACGCTGTAGTAAAATATAGATGTTTGTTTGGATAATCTTCTAATCGCACCATTTTGGAACAGAAGAACACCTATGCGCATCCAAATACTTGCCGATGTCGGCAAAGGAATCACCCTTCCCATCAACTACAACCACCTCCTTGTCGGCGCAATTTACCGATTCCTTGCAGAATCAAACCTAGAATACGCCGATTTCCTCCACGAAGAAGGTTACCAAGCCGCGCAAAAACGATTCAAACTCTTCACCTTCTCACAACTCATGGCAGAACGTAGACGTATCACAGGCGACCAGATACATTTTAGGTCCACCTTGACGTGGTTCGTCTCCTCCCCAGTAGAACAATTCCTATCCCATTTTGCCGATACACTCCTAACTGAAGGCAGATTATCCATCGGATCACACCAACTCAAAATCAAGGATGTGACCATCCCGCGTCTCCCGCGTTTCCGGTCCGAGATGGAATTCCGATGCCTCTCTCCGATTGTGATGTCTGCTGTGCGTGAACACAATGGCAAACGCCGCACACACTACTGCCTACCTGACGATCCTGAACTCTCCGACCTCATCCGCCAAAACCTTATCCGCAAACATGAAGCAATCCACGAACGCACCCCGCAAGACGATACCTTATCCTTCTGTTTCGATGAACACTATATCCGTAGGAAACAGGGACGCGTCACCCGCCTTGTAGATTTCAAGGGTATCAAGATTCGCGGGATATTGTGTCCGTTCAGTGTATCTGACAGTCCGGCATTGATTCAGGTTGGGTATGAATGCGGATTTGGGGATAAAAATAGTGCGGGATTCGGCATGGTTGAGGTTTATGTAAATTTTAATTTGACACATGTTAGTTGCGTGTGTTATATTAAAATTTACATAATATATTTGGAAGGGAGGTTTTGATATGCCAATATACGAAAAGTTAATGGGTAACCCTTTTGTTGATGCTGGTGTATGTGGGATATGTGAATGGTTGGGACGCAACGTGCAACCTGAACAGATTACTAAAGATGATCTTGAGCAGGTTGTTGATGATATTGCTCCAATTATACAAACAAAAGTTGGATGGGGAAATTTACACAGTATTTTTCCAAATAGTGTATTGACCAATCCTGCGTTTAGCAAACGTGATCGTGTAGAATTGCTTAAAGTAGAGTTTAAAGATTACTTGGATACAATATGTGAATTAAATGAAGCAGGAGATTGTATGGGATGCGGTAGGCGAGATGCTAACATTTTGCTTTCAAAAACAAATG
Source organism: Candidatus Poribacteria bacterium (assembly GCA_965261435.1). GTDB lineage: Bacteria > Poribacteria > WGA-4E > WGA-4E > WGA-3G > MSPOR6. Next base: position 141,522 of record CBDHDL010000007.1, on the reverse strand, counting down.
TGCCTTTAACAGGATCCGGAACTTTGCGCAACTTCTTTCCTGCCTTTGCTGATGGTGCGGAATATTGTACTGCCTGCACATTAGCTATTCAACTATCTCCTTTAGTGTTTTTGGCTACTGCTGGAAAGTTTCTTACACTTCACTCCAATTCGTGGAAGGCACTACGGAGTTGGGCGCGGGTATGCGTTACAGACATTCGGACTCAACAACTGCAGCAAGATATTACTGGATGTTTCAATCCTGGTTATAAAAATCCTCGTAACGGTATATTCTATATGACTCGTGAAATGTTGCAGTATCAGGAGATGCGGACAGCTGAAGAGATTTCCATGCAGGTCTACTGTTGGACAAATTACAACCAAGGTCCAGAACTTGAAGTTCTTTACATGCCAGCTCCTGTATTTAAATTTCTACGCAATGTCTATCTAAGTAAGTTTACTACGGCATGGCAGGAAATTGTCAGAATAGGTTATGGGAAAGTCAACTGGGATAAAGTGGAATCTGAAGAAGATTACAAAAACCGAACAAACCGTGTGTATGAAAACCTATTGCAAGACATCTCAATTCTTGGATTCTTTTTGAATAGGCGGCATAGAAAACCACGCGGAAGTTGGGAATTACTATTTCTCTATTTAAAGGAGGTTAGATCTATGGAACAAACACGTCTTGAAAAGATTAAACAGGTTGGTGATCTTATAGCAGAATGCATCCAAGAATCCGGAAGTAAAAAGCGCCTTACTCGCTTGGAAGGTGCCAAAAGCTATGAGGCATGTCGAACTGTATTGCTATACATCATCCGAGAAAGGATAAAGCTGGGGGCTGAAAATCCGCTCTTTTCCTTGGATGATTATGTGGGATATCTGTTTCCAGAAAGTGAAGATTTTACCGCAACACCGTGGCGAGAGACGCGCGACTTGCTGCTTTTTCGTGTTTACGAACGACTTCACAACTGGTTTCAGGAAAAAGGTTTTGTTGATTTTGATGAAGATGATACGTTGGATTCAGATGATGAATCTGATATAGAATAGACAAAGGAGGACTAATCATGTCTAAACACCTTATCGGACTAACCCTAATTGATGCACCTCATTCCGCGCTAAACAACGCTGGTGAAGACACTTCTGAAAGAACGGAAAACATCGTTAAAGTAAAAGCGTTGAGAAGAGGACGAAACATGTATCCGTATGTCTCTGGACAAGCGTGGCGCAACTGGTGGCGAACAACGCTTGAACAAGAATTTGACGAATGGAACAATTCACCCATAGAACGTGAGAAAAAAATTGCCTTTACTGCCGCAGACCCAGTAAATTACGATGACGACGATGTTTTTGGTTATATGCGCGCACAAAGCGAAATGCAAGGCAAGAAAAAGGTTAACTTGACAGTAACCCGATTGTCACCGCTCAAAAACTCACCGCTTATCTCTATTGCACCGCAAACCCCTACAAACGATTTCGGAGTGATGGCACGTCAAGAAGGCGACCCTGTACCTTATGAACATCAGTTTTATTCATGTGTTCTACAGGGCATTTTCTCACTTGACCTTGCTGCTGTTGGTGCGTTTTCTCACCTCAATAAAACAGGTTACCTGAACATTGCTGAGAGTTATGTTCCAAAGATTCAAGATGCGGGAGGAACGCAATCAGGTGAAAAATCACCGTGGGTGTTACCAAAAGAAATTCGTCTCAGACGATGCCAACAGACTCTTGAAGCACTTCCCATCCTCAGTGGTGGGGCAAAGTTGACATCACACCTTACAGACGTTACCCCTAAACTGATTATTCTCACAGTTCTTGATGGTGGAAACCACCCTTTTATGAATTTGATGGTGGAACGAAATGAAGTCGGGGAGTTATCTATAAGTGCACTGCTCCAAGTTATTGACGACTACGCAGACCGATTCTGTGATGCAATCTATATAGGCAGACGAAGCGGGTTTATGGATGAATTAGATGAGGATCTAATGAGTTTAGCAAACGAGACAGACCTACCATGTGAAATCGTATACGATTCGCCAAATCATGTAATATCCATGTTATCACAAAAGTTAGAAACACACCTCGGAGATGCATCATGAAAGTGATTCGTGTTCACATTACGGGATGGGTGTCATCGTTTCGGAATCCGTTATTTATTAGCGGATTCCAACCGACTCTTCCCCTGCCACCACTGTCTGCACTATATGGTCTTCTTTCAGCTGCAAAGGGGGATTGGGTTACGCCCCATGATGCAGCGATTGGATTTGTTTTTCAGAGTAAAGGAAAAGCAGTTGACTTAGAGACTGTCTACGAGTTTGGGGGTAAATTAGATGCAAAATCTAACATCAATAGACGGGAATTCCTTGTGCAACCGGAACTCTATCTTTATACGCCAGAAATGTGGCTCCGCGAGGCATTTGAACGTCCACGTTATCCTTTACTTATGGGACGTTCCTCTGACCTTGCCACCGTGAAATCTATAGACGAAGTTGAATTACAGAGTAAATCGAAAACGACCTATCACAATACGATCCTCCCGTTTCCAGATTCGCAACTTCACGGGCAGATACAAGCGTTGCCTACACATTTCACATCAGATATTCCTCGCCGACAGTGTGGCACACGTGCTTTTTGTCTCATCACAGAAAAAATAAAATATAGTGGAGACGTATTGCACGATGCAGATAAGAATTGGGGTGTGTATTTGCACAAACGTATCCCTGGAGATTTTATCGTCCCAAATGAGCAAAGCACCAAACCTATTGACAAAGATTATGAAGTGCCAAGCGTGAATGGAAAACAGATGCAACTTTTTAACGCCTAACAAATCTGTAGGAGGGAACTCCGATTCCCGACAATTATTGCAATACGGATAATATGTCGCGATTCGGAGATCGCTCCTACAATGTTAAATTAGGGGAACAGATATGACCACACTATTAGCTAAAAGCATTCCAAAAGAGGAAACGCTTAAAGAACACACAGAAAATTGTCTCGCAGTATACAACAGCCTCCGAGAACGGATGTCATTTTTAGCAGACGTTGCTGGAGAACCCGATTTTTTTCAACATCTTTTTTATGCTATAGCACTCCACGATTTCGGCAAAGCAGCGACTGGTTTTCAAAAACAACTTCATGAAAACATTCGATGGAACTATCGTCATGAAATCCTGTCTACTGGATTTGTCGTCACGCTTCAATTCCCAGAAGAGACAAAACGGGCAATTGCACTCACGATATTAACACATCACAAGGATATTGAAACATTAATCGAAAAATATCCGTGTTGGCCCCAAAACCCTTACGGTTATCAAGAATGGGAAAAGCATACCGCAGAACTCATACCGAATTGGGATACGTTGATGGAAATTCAGGAACAGGTACCTCATTGGTTTCATAATCGGTTTCCTACAACAACGTGCTTATGGACACCTGTCACCTCAACAGACCTACTCATTAGTGGTTACCGGGAATTTCTTGCACCATATTTAAACGACTTTGAGGATGGTGAATTATCTTCCCTACACAGCACCTACGGCATGCTCATGCGCGGGTGTATGATCGCCTGTGACCACCTTGCATCTGCTGGTAAAAACGAGATCCAAACAGCACTTGATAATCTTGAAGTGAACCTTAGGCGATACGTTGAACAAAAAGCAGAAAAAAAGGGCAGACAATTTCATGACTGGGAATCTTTTCAAAAGGAATCTGGAGAAACAACTGGACAACTCATGCTCTCTGCACCCACTGGCTCCGGCAAAACGGAAGCTGCACTGCTTTGGTCAGACAAAAATCAATGCGAAACTTTAGGAAATCGTGTCTTTTATGTGTTGCCTTATACTGCAAGCATAAACGCCATGTATGAACGGTTGAAGGATCTCGTGTCGGAAGACAAAATCGGTATATTGCACGGTAAAGCGAATTACTTTATTTATAAGGCTCTTGCAGATAGAGAATACACTTACCAAGCGGCAGCAGCAAAAGTCAGAGAACAACAGAATTTAACAAAAAAAATCTGTCGTCCTTATAAGGTGCTAACGCCGTTTCAACTGCTGAAAGCGTTTTTCGGTATACGCGGGTTTGAAATGCAAATGGCGGAAATGTCTAAAGGGCTTTTCATCTTTGACGAGATTCACGCCTACGATCCACACACAACCGCGCTCATTCTGACAATGATAAAGAAACTCCGTGAAGATTACGATGCAAAGTTTTGTATTATGACTGCAACAATGCCAAAGTTTCTTAAAGATATGATTCACGAGGCAATTGGAGGGTTCTCACCAGTTGACATGGCATCTGAAGATCGTGACAAGAAATACACTCGGCATCGTGTCAAGTTACTTGATGGGAACATCCACGCAGCAATTCCGACTATTGAGGATAGGTTAAATAATGGGGATCGTGTCATGGTTGTCTGTAATACCGTCAAGCAGGCACAAGATGTATTTCAGGAATTGCAGCATGTAACCGACAATGCCAAACTTCTGCATAGCCGATTTATCCTTAGGGATAGGGAACGGATTGAAAAGGAACTTGAAGATGCAGATCTTCTTGTCGGTACGCAGGCGGTAGAAGTATCGCTTGATATTGATTTTGATTGTCTCTTTACAGAACCTGCCCCGATAGACGCACTCATTCAACGTTTCGGCAGAATCAACAGGAAAGGCAAAAAGGACATCTGTGATGTCCATATCTGCAAAGAGGGTGGTGAATACGACAAATATATTTATTCTACAGAGAAAGTTGAACGTACTTTAAACGCTTTTGCAACAGTAGCTAATGACGAACTCAAAGAGTCAAAAATCCAAGACCTTATTGACGAAGTATATTGTGAAGGGTATGATGAGAAAGAACAGAAAAAATATGATGGAGCAAAGCAATTATTTAAACGGCATCTGCAAGACATTGTTCCTTTTATTGAAGATTCGAAAAGACGTAAAGAGTTTAACGAACTCTTTAAAAGTGTTGAGGTTGTGCCTACATGCTATGAAGAAGAATTCATAGCCGAATTTGACGCAAGCAAGTTCTATGAGGCGAGAGCCTACATCGCGCAAATTAGTTACAACCAGTTTGCAAGACTAAAGAAGGAAAGGCAAATCAACGAAAATGATCGTATAAATCAGTGTTTCATAAACGTTCGCTACGATGATACACTTGGTTTGATTTTGGACGAATATAATCCAAACATCCTGTAAGGAGTACACACCCAAATGCAAAACCCAGAACACCCCAACATCACCGGCACAGCCATAAACTATCTCTACATCTGCCAACGCAAACTCTGGTTTTACCGACACCATCTCGAAATGGAGCACACCTCCGAAAAAGTGGACCTCGGCAAACATCTCCACGAAAAAAGTTATCCACGCGAAAAACGCAGAGAATGGGACATCGACAACCTCATCCGCATAGACTTCGTAGATAAACAGGGCATCCTACACGACATCAAATCCGGCCCATCAATGGAAACAGCCCACATCATGCAGATATGTTATTACCTCTATCTGCTCAAACAGAAGGGAGTCTCAAACAAAAAAGGTATCATCAACTACCCGCGCCAACGGCAAACAACCGAAATAGAACTCACACCCGAAAGAGAAAAAGAGGTAGAAGATGCCATCAAAAAAGTCCAAGAAATCACCGCACTACCAACACCACCCCATGCAGAGTATATGAAAATCTGCAAATCCTGCAGTTATCAGGAACTCTGCTGGAGTTAAAAGTAGTAGGCACACTCCGGGGAATGCCTTTGGCAGCATGCACTGTTGGCATGCTGCATGATTCATACCGTTGATTTGGTGTGCCGTTACAATCGGAGGACCCTGAATATGTGTACTCCGCTGCTGGCGAGGTTTCCTAACCTCGCCAAATTACCGATTTATTTTCTTAATCTTCATCCGTGTGCCGTTACAATCGGAGGACCCTGAATATGTCACGCAATTACTACATCACACAACCCGGCAGACTCCGCCGAAAAGACAACACAATCTACCTTGAACCAGAAGACGCAAAACGTATCCCTATCCCCGTAGAAGACATTGACGCACTCTACTTCTACGGCGAACTTGACCTCAACACCAGACTACTCAACTTCCTTGCACAAAAGAAAATAGCGTTTCATGTATTCAACTATTACGGCTATTACTCCGGCAGCTACTACCCAAGAGAATATCTCAACTCCGGTTCACTGCTTGTTAAACAGGTGCAGCACTACGAAAAACCTGCCAAACGGATGGTCATAGCTCACGAATTTGTCGCATCTGCAGTTTTCAATATGCTCCGAATTTTACGGTATCATACCAATCGTGGAAAAGATTGCAGCACGCAAATTGAGGCGATTGAAACATTTCTTGAAAAATCTCAATCCGCCAAAAACACCAACGAACTCATGGGTTATGAAGGCAGCATGCGAGACATCTATTACACCGCCTTCAATACCATTCTGACCTTGAAAACCCCTTTAGAACGGCGCGTCCGCCGTCCCCCAGACAATCCAATCAATGCCGCCATCTCATTCGGTAATTCATTGATGTATCCCGCATGCCTCACAGAAATATATCGCACACAACTTAACCCGACTATCAGTTTCTTACACGAACCCGGCGAACGCCGATTCTCTCTCAGCCTTGACCTCGCAGAAATCTTCAAACCCCTCATCATTGACAGAATTATATTCCGCTTGTTTAACAGAGGACAGCTCAACGAATCAAAACATTTTGAAACAAAGGTTGGAGAGTGTTATCTCAACGAACAGGGGCGCAAAACCTTTATCGCCGCATTTGATGAACAACTCAAGCAAACCGTTTCACATCGTAAACTAAATCGCCATGTATCGTATCAGAGACTCATTAGACTGGAATGTTACAAACTTATCAAACACCTTGTCGGCATGGAGACCTATCAAGCACTCCGCCCGTGGTGGTAGGAGTGCGAGGTTAGGAAACCTCGCCAGCGGGGAGTACGCCTATCGCGACTTCGCCTGTGGTGGTAGGAGTGCGAGGTTAGGAAACCTCGCCAGCGGGGAGTACGCCTATCGCGACCGCAAGATAATTTTATCAAAGGAATTAACCAAAATGTATATCATACTCGTCTACGACATAGAAGTAAAACGCGTCGCAAAAGTATGTAAATATCTCCGTCAACACCTCAATTGGATACAAAACTCAGTCTTTGAGGGACAACTTACCAAAGCACAGTTTGCCCGCGTCAAATCCGGGTTAGCAGAAATCACCGACCCAGAAAAAGACTCTGTCATTATCTATCAACTCCGCGATGCAAAATGGATGACAAAAGAGGTGATGGGTGTAGACAAAAACCCAGCGACAAACCTCCTTTAGTCCGGTATTATCACCAAATCTGTGTTGATGTTCTGCTGTCGACCCCTCAGAATTGTTGATTATTGTGCTGGATAATTTTGTGAATTTTACCCAAAATTGCCTCTAAACCCTTGATATAAAGGCATCCGTCAACCTCCCAGAGAATTAGCACTATTGGAGGTCGACAGCAGACATCCCTTTAATCCGATCAAAATGAAAATTAACTTTACAATCACTGTAAGGGTACGCTATCATATTAATGTTATTTTTCAATAGCCTTTTAATCGCACCAATTTGGAATAGAAACTTTTGAAAGGAATTCTTGAGCGATTGTGGCGTTTCTACTTTTAATCGCACCAATTTGGAATAGAAACAACTTGGCACAGTGGGAAGAACAACTTGACGTACTAACTTTTAATCGCACCAATTTGGAATAGAAACATAAACATATCATGCTTGACTGCTCTTGCTCTGTACTTTTAATCGCACCAATTTGGAATAGAAACCTTGCTTGTCATCTAGTGCAAAAACAAATACATGGCTTTTAATCGCACCAATTTGGAATAGAAACCCATAATCAAGTCGTTAGTAGCGACCACCAACGCAGTAACTTTTAATCGCACCAATTTGGAATAGAAACGCAAGCCTGGTATCCTCCGTACCAAGATTCCCTATAGCCTTTTAATCGCACCAATTTGGAATAGAAACCTTTCTTAAAAAGTATCACGTAGTTCATTACAAAGTCAACTTTTAATCGCACCAATTTGGAATAGAAACGGTAAGAAGGCGATTAATTTAACCGTGAATGACGACTTTTAATCGCACCAATTTGGAATAGAAACTATGTATTTCGTCTTGTTCGTGAAGACAATACTCTTTTAATCGCACCAATTTGGAATAGAAACTCAATCATAAGTTGGAGGAAGAGATCGCCATCCCGCACTTTTAATCGCACCAATTTGGAATAGAAACGTAAGAGTGGACATGCTCCAGTGTCCGATAAGTGGTACTTTTAATCGCACCAATTTGGAATAGAAACGCGGCAAGCATGACACATCCCCAAAAATGCTTTATCTTTTAATCGCACCAATTTGGAATAGAAACTGGAACAATGCGGGCAGCACAGAGCTTAACAGAAGTCTTTTAATCGCACCAATTTGGAATAGAAACGCCGTCTTGGAAACCGACGATCAACTGCGGGAACGGGCCTTTTAATCGCACCAATTTGGAATAGAAACGTGGACGGAACAGGCTACTCTAAATTCTCAAAAAACTTTTAATCGCACCAATTTGGAATAGAAACCCACCCTCATATTCAAATCCGCGTGATAGGAATTGCCTTTTAATCGCACCAATTTGGAATAGAAACAACGCATTTGCGTATTGTGATCCACCTTATCCTGAACTTTTAATCGCACCAATTTGGAATAGAAACTCGCATCATTGAGTTTAGAATATGCTGCGGATTGCACTTTTAATCGCACCAATTTGGAATAGAAACCGCGCAGGTAAAAACGGAAAAACCTACTGGGTACCCGCTTTTAATCGCACCAATTTGGAATAGAAACCTAATATAAAAAGACCATTATCAAAAGTCAGTGCGACTTTTAATCGCACCAATTTGGAATAGAAACACACGGTTATTGAACCCCGGTGTATGTCGAAAGTTATCTTTTAATCGCACCAATTTGGAATAGAAACGTCTTTCAATATGCGATTGTTAGTGCCTTCTCTACCTCTTTTAATCGCACCAATTTGGAATAGAAACTGTATCTATAATCACAAAATCCGCATCGGTTTTGTCAACTTTTAATCGCACCAATTTGGAATAGAAACACAAAACGACATCACAGTTATCAACTTTCCGCGCTTTCTTTTAATCGCACCAATTTGGAATAGAAACCTTTATTTTCCCTCCACTCGCCCCAAAAATCTTGGGAGCTTTTAATCGCACCAATTTGGAATAGAAACTTCAGATTCAGTTCCATCGACTTACCTGTAAACTGCAACTTTTAATCGCACCAATTTGGAATAGAAACTCATCTATAAAAGCGATAAAGATAAATGGCTTTTCGCCTTTTAATCGCACCAATTTGGAATAGAAACTGTACACCGTTAGAGGCACTGTACACCTTAGCAAGCTTTTAATCGCACCAATTTGGAATAGAAACCGAAGTTTGCGAAGTCAGGGAACGCAGCGACAAAGAAGCTTTTAATCGCACCAATTTGGAATAGAAACAACTCTATTGTGAGTCTTCTGATATAAACATCTCCGACTTTTAATCGCACCAATTTGGAATAGAAACCATTGTGTAAAGTGTTTTCATTTTTCACCCCTACACTTTTAATCGCACCAATTTGGAATAGAAACTACTTAGAGCCGTGCTGCCGGCTTGCCCAACTGCGCGCCTTTTAATCGCACCAATTTGGAATAGAAACTTAAGATCTTCCGTCAAATCCCCATGCTTTAGCTTGCTTTTAATCGCACCAATTTGGAATAGAAACTGTGTAACAGCAGGCGCACCATGTCGGACAACTCGATATACTTTTAATCGCACCAATTTGGAATAGAAACGTGACTAATAAGCAGGTAAAAGAGTTGAATCAATCTCAACTTTTAATCGCACCAATTTGGAATAGAAACTATTTTTTCATCAAAAGGCAACGGAGGATACGGCAAGTCCCTTTTAATCGCACCAATTTGGAATAGAAACATTCCAAAGTGAACACCACCACGCACAACATAATCACTTTTAATCGCACCAATTTGGAATAGAAACTAACTATCTACTGGTGCAACAAAACTAATCGGACGACTTTTAATCGCACCAATTTGGAATAGAAACCTTGTCATATATATCTATAAAATTAATATAAGACTTTTAATCGCACCAATTTGGAATAGAAACTTTTATACCTCCTATGTATCTATGGCAATTCGTTGACTTTTAATCGCACCAATTTGGAATAGAAACCCCGGAGATCCTACAAATTGGATTGAATTATCCAATTTACTTTTAATCGCACCAATTTGGAATAGAAACCATTACTGGCTGCATTGGATAACGCATTACTCGCAGCTTTTAATCGCACCAATTTGGAATAGAAACTTTAAATTGGTGAGTAATCCATATAATAATCTAAACAACTTTTAATCGCACCAATTTGGAATAGAAACTAATGCAGCCCTTGATAATCAGTTTTATCAAGTGACTTTTAATCGCACCAATTTGGAATAGAAACTAATTCTCCGCTCTGGACACCAGTCACGCCATGCACGCTTTTAATCGCACCAATTTGGAATAGAAACAAAGAGACTCCCACTGAAGTTAAACCTAATGCGTAACTTTTAATCGCACCAATTTGGAATAGAAACTTGCTCGAAGGTTTTTACTTCCATATTGGGATCGTAGACTTTTAATCGCACCAATTTGGAATAGAAACCTGGGCTGCTTGGTTCTGATGCCGTGCAATCCTATTCTTTTAATCGCACCAATTTGGAATAGAAACACCTTTATCTTTTTCAGCAAGGTTTTCTTTGATGTACTTTTAATCGCACCAATTTGGAATAGAAACACAGAGGATAAAGAGATCGCAAGAATAGCATCGTTATACTTTTAATCGCACCAATTTGGAATAGAAACAGGACCCCCACGCACCGCCAAGGAAAACGCTTATCTTTTAATCGCACCAATTTGGAATAGAAACACCAGATGTTAGAGTTAACACGTGATTTACACGAAACTTTTAATCGCACCAATTTGGAATAGAAACATATATTTCGTCACATTAGCGGGAGTAGCTTCTTCTGTCTTTTAATCGCACCAATTTGGAATAGAAACCGTGGGGAGTTTTCCCCACCTGATGTTGAGCAAAATCTTTTAATCGCACCAATTTGGAATAGAAACAATATATCGCCAAATTATTTCACTTATCGAAAACATCTTTTAATCGCACCAATTTGGAATAGAAACATTATTTACATCATATTTAGCTTCTATATTTCTTACCTCTTTTAATCGCACCAATTTGGAATAGAAACTGAAACAAAAGCAATTATTAGGACTTGTGGAATTCAACTTTTAATCGCACCAATTTGGAATAGAAACACTTATACACATGAATATGCTTTTTGTTCCGCTTTTTTCTTTTAATCGCACCAATTTGGAATAGAAACTTGGGAGTGGAGTTGTTCCTAACATGTGGGATGCAACTTTTAATCGCACCAATTTGGAATAGAAACTTTTAAAAATGCTGCTTCTGCTTCTATATTTCCGACTTTTAATCGCACCAATTTGGAATAGAAACTATAATTCAGTTTCCCGTTTTTGCGCTTCTTGTAAGGTCTTTTAATCGCACCAATTTGGAATAGAAACGCAACGAACACCACCCGCCCCGCAGACGATGACAGACTTTTAATCGCACCAATTTGGAATAGAAACCCAAAATATATTATTATGAGCAATAGAGAAATATTTCTTTTAATCGCACCAATTTGGAATAGAAACGAACTGATTGACAAACTGATTGACAAACTATAACAACCGCCTTTTAATCGCACCAATTTGGAATAGAAACTCCTGTCAAGCAGTAGTTCCCGCGAGGATGGTTCGGCTTTTAATCGCACCAATTTGGAATAGAAACCCTCGAGGAGGATAACCAGACTCAAGAAACTCAATAACTTTTAATCGCACCAATTTGGAATAGAAACTACCGGTTATGATGGTACAGGTCCTATTGATGCGGCCTTTTAATCGCACCAATTTGGAATAGAAACGATTCATATCAACAATTATTTGCTGACACGACAAGACTTTTAATCGCACCAATTTGGAATAGAAACCGCCCGGCTGAAAAACCCAGCTATAGCCTGTCCGACTTTTAATCGCACCAATTTGGAATAGAAACGACAATGAGCAAGCGGTGGCGGTTATGAAGTACTTTTAATCGCACCAATTTGGAATAGAAACCCAAGTGCGAGCAATCGGTATAGACTCAAAAGCGACTTTTAATCGCACCAATTTGGAATAGAAACTTAGGTTCAGGACTAACACCACAACAGGCAACAGCTTTTAATCGCACCAATTTGGAATAGAAACTGAAATTGTAAAGCACATAGACGCAACACAAAAAAGCTTTTAATCGCACCAATTTGGAATAGAAACTTTTGATTTACCTGAGTAGGGAATATCTGCGTTATTTCTTTTAATCGCACCAATTTGGAATAGAAACATGCGTGCATTCGGCTTGCGATAGCACTGGCACAATCACTTTTAATCGCACCAATTTGGAATAGAAACTCTTTATAGTTATTGAGGGAGTTAATTTGCACTTGCTTTTAATCGCACCAATTTGGAATAGAAACTTCATTATCTAATGCTTTAATTATATCAGCATATTTCTTTTAATCGCACCAATTTGGAATAGAAACTAAACAATAACTACAACAGCCTTACCAGCGGGGAGACCCTTTTAATCGCACCAATTTGGAATAGAAACTTCGTATCTGGTGCAGATTCTACTAAGCTAATTGTTTCCTTTTAATCGCACCAATTTGGAATAGAAACCCTTCCTGAATCTGATAGGGACTTGTATTTACTGACCTTTTAATCGCACCAGTTTGGAATAGAAACGTGTTTTGGCAATGTTGTTGAGAATACTTGTGCCTTCTTTTAATCGCACCAGTTTGGAATAGAACTTATATCATCGCATTAGATTGTTCTTGATTCCCTTCATTGACCGTGTTATAATAGGTTTTGATAATTACACTTATCAAAACCTATTTACATTTTGGAAGCAGAGAAAGGCACAATGCAAAACTTAATTGTAATTGACCAAACCAGTGATCTACAGCTCACAGATGAAGACAAATTACGTATCGGCATCGCCTGGGACGCACTCTCTCCAAATTCAAGACGCGCATATCAACAAGCTTGGAACACATTACAAGCATGGCTACAACAAAATAGGCTCACAATAGACGACCTTACAGATACACATTTGGCAACCTATCTTTCTACTTTAGATACAAAAGGTATAGCACCGGCGACATTATCCGTATGCTTGGCTGCCGTCAAGTGGTATTTTAGCAATGTGCTTGCTCTCGATATCCAGTTCCCTATCAGTCTGAAGCGACTGCGGACTATACGAAGAGATGCTAAGGAACGTGGAAGAGGACAAGTTGACGGGTTAACCTGGGCAGACGTTGAACGCGTCTGTGCATTTGCAGAAGCTGATAAATCATTAGCAGGCTATCGAGACAGCGCGATGATACGGCTGATGTCCGATTGCCTGTTACGCGTTTCTGAAGTTGTCGCTGTTAACTGCGGGCACTTCAAACAAAACACCTTGATTGTGCAAAGGTCAAAGACAGATCAACAAGGGGCCGGTGTGGCGTTGTATGTCACAAGTGATACAAGGAACGCTATTAGTCGGTATCGAGAGAAGGCAGGGATCACACGCGGTGCGCTGTTTCGACCGATACGCCGGGGTGGGCATATCCAAAACAGTAGACTTACAGATGTATCGGCAAGACAGATTATTAAAAGAAGAGCAGCTGATGCCGGTGTTGATGGGTTTATTTCAGGACATTCCTTACGGGTTGGGTCTGCGGTGTCTCTCGCCAAAGCGGGTGCCTCGGTTGTTGACTTACAAGTCGCAGGCAGATGGAAGAATTCACAAATGCCAGCACATTATGCCCGCGCTGAGATGGCAGAACGCGGCGCAATCGCAAGGTATAAGGAAAAGAATTCACATTGACATACTCACCGTGCTAAAGCACTGGTGATTCTTTTGAAAGAAACACCTTGAGTGATCGTGGTATCAAAGACCTCTGCTTTCTGAGAAAGTCTTATGAAGCCTACTCCAACAGTTGATGTCCCAACTGCACCTCACAAGGAGGTCTTCCGAACGATTTTGACACGTGATTTCAAGCGGGATGAGTATTTAATACTTCTTTCCCTAAACGTGCAATAGATGTTACTAAAGTAACTTTGTCAGTATAGATTTGCATGGCTTTTACGCGACTGGATCACTGACGAGCATTCTACCAATGCCTCAGTTGCAACCAATGCTGATTGCTAATATATTATACACCAAAGATGTGAAATTGTTCCATCTGTTTTACAAGTTTTTTAGCCGTGTCTACATCCCCGAGCTAAAGCAGCGGGGTCTTGACACGGAAGATTGATAAGTATGGTACAAACCCTGATTCTGCAACGATTATGCGGATTTTGAGTATTTATGATATAATGCTTTTATCTTGACTATAAGGAGGAGAATCTCATAACACAACCTAACTTTACGATTCAACGTTTAGATCATTTCGGTATTGTTGCTGGTGTTTGTAATCGTATTGATTTGATTAACACGATTGACACCTTTATTGGTTCAACAAAACGGAAGGTCTCTGTGGGTGAAGCTGCGATGGTTATGGTATTGAATGCTTTAACGTGAGTTCGAAAAATAAATAAGAGTTTTTAGAAAAGAAGCCCTCGTTGAACTTAATGGAACGCCAGCAGAGCACAGAGACACCGCTTTCTCTAAACCCTAAACCTTTTCCGAACTCACGGTAAATATGTATAACATAAAACGAAAACAATTTACTTCAAAACATGGACATGTCGTTGTTGGCAATCACGTCATGCGCTTTTTGAATTTTTCTTTCGCTTTTGCTGTTTTGTTTTTGTCTCATAAACAACACTGCGATAACTCGTGAGAACATCTTTTGATACACAGCTGCACGGGTCTTGCAAACATCTTGTACAATTGTCTCTAACACCTTGTGCCTGTATTCTCTGTATAACTGATCCGTGTTCAATATTATCCATCACGTCTATCCTCCATCCGACCATTGTTTTTGCACATGGACTGACGAGGCACAAAGACCTCGCCCTCAAATGATTATGAGATACGCTGTAGCATTAACGAAGGAACTGAAGTTTTCCGCATTGAAGTACGGTTTCCTTTCCTTCTTCTTGCAGTGTGACTTTTTTAGACAGAATTTCTTTTACATTGACATTGCCGATGGTTTCGCCTACCTTGACTGTGTGAAGTTGATTTGATCTACCTTCTAATATAAAGGCTTTGGCATCACTACCATCGGAGGCTATTGTCGTGCCAATGAGGGTATACTGTGGTGTTTTTTTAGGTGGATGCCATCCGAGTGGGCGAAAAATGTTGTTGTCAATAATAAGTTGGTAAAACTCGTTTGAAGTTTTGCTGCTCGTGTTTATGTCTTTGTTGGAATATGACTTGACAGACTGAACCTCTACAGGTTTTTTCAGGCTGGGGGTTGCTACAGCAGAATTCGGCTGTAGGACGTTTTGGCGATATAAAAAGGGACCGATGGCAATGAGAAGGAGAACAAGACAGATCGTAATGAGAGTGTTTTTTGTAGACATAGTGTTTAGGCTCTGAACCATCCAAGCGGTTCATTTTGTAGGTAGGGACGCAACATATCCCGGAGCTTCCGATGTGCCAGGTGTAAATGGGTCTTAATAGTCCCTTCTGATTTATTCAAACGCGAGGCAATGTCTTTTATACGGAGTTCTTCTTCATAACGTAAATAAAAAACGCAGCGTTGACGGGATGGCAATTGGTTCACAGCCTTGCTGAGGATGTCTCTAAACTCCTTCTTCTCAAGAATTTGACTGAGCGAAGGATGTTTTTTGATCGTTTGAAGAATGTCTTCAGCGTTTGGAGGTAATTCTTCCCAACTCACGACGAATTTTCTGTTTTGTTTACGAAGGAAATCTATACTACAATTGATTGCGATTTTATATAGCCAACTGTAAAAAGTAGATTGTCCCTTGAAGTTTGGCAGTGCTTGCCATGCTTTCAAGAAGACCTCTTGGCAGAGGTCTTCCGCCGCTTCACGGTCCTTTACTCGTTGATAAATTAGATTATAGATTTTCTGCTGATATTTGCTCACGATAGGATTAAAAGCGTCTGCTTCACCCTTCTGTGTGCGTATAATAAGTTCCTGTTCTTCAAAATGACAAAGTTCCAATTTTGTTGTTAAAGTATTTTCCATGTTTTTCTCTCATATCTGTCTACTCTGGATCGCAACCTTTACCCCTAAGTATCCGAAGGTTCAAGGGAAGATGGAGTAGAATTAGTGGGTTTAAAAATTCTCCAAGTGCTCCCTGGGCCTTTGGAGATGTTTTCAGCAAGCCCTTTTTCCTGTAGGTATCGCAATGCTGTTCTAATAGGATTTGTTTTGGCAGTAGATAGAAGCCCGCCTTGCGATTCATGGTATTGGATGACCGCTGTGTCAATTTCACGTCTACTGATTGTCTTTCCTGAGAATAGTTCTAAAATCAGTTTTTTAGCAATTTTGGGTTTAAGGCGTACGCCTTCGTATTTGTAATTCTCATTCATTTGACTTTCCATCTAGCTTGTAGAATTGATGTAAACAAGAAATTTCACACTGAATTTTGTGATCTGGTATATTTTATGGATTGATAAACAATATTCAGACCTCTTGTACATGTAAAGACACAATTTTTAAAAGAAAGGGTGCATAAGGGTAAAAATCAAGGTGTTGCTTGTTTTAGTTTGCAGTAGGAAAAGGAATAATTTCAGAAAAGTGAAGAACATGAGTTAATCTGAACGAGTAGGAACGAATAGACATAACACAAGATATATCGTTCTAAAAGCAGAAAGAAGTAAAATTTCATCTGAGAGGACTTATTGCAGTACTCCCAAGGTCTGGAGACTCTTTTTCAATTGATGAATAAAATATACCGCTCTGTTTGGTAGCGATGTAAAGTTTATCATGACTGGCAGATAGAGATACAACCTTATCCGGTATGTTTGAGGAGATTTGTTTCCATTTACCATGTGAATCTAAGCGATAAATACCCATGTCACCAGCACCATAAAAACTGGATCCGTATGTAGTGAATCTATCCATAGTGATATGTACTCCGGCACTATTTGTTAGCATACGCCAGTGTTCCCCAGTTCGTGAAGTCATGACACCCTCA
Organism: Candidatus Poribacteria bacterium; assembly: GCA_965261435.1. Classification (GTDB taxonomy): domain Bacteria; phylum Poribacteria; class WGA-4E; order WGA-4E; family WGA-3G; genus MSPOR6. The sequence continues at coordinate 124,239 of CBDHDL010000007.1, read as the reverse complement.
TCCGTAGCAATATAAACCGTCGAATCTACAAATATTATATCCTTGATACGGGTAAAACTATACGGGATATTCAGTGTAACATCCCGCCAGCTGTTTCCGTTATCAATAGATTGGTATAACCTACCATTCCGCTTACCTACGTAAACGACTTCTGCGGAAGCTGCTAATTTGAATCCTCTATCAAATTCTCCATCAGGTTGTTTATCGGTATCTATCAAGCCAGTGTGTGTTAATTCCATACGAGCAGGTTCCCATTTGAAAAGCCGCCGCATGTATTCTATGTAGAAGGTTTTACCGCTAACAGCGAATCCGCCAGATTTTAGGAGAACCCCCTCAGGAACAATGGGAGTTTTCCTTTTTAAATTATCACTTTTTTCTTTAGCACCTGAAAGGTTTGCGCCTACCGTATCTTCACCGCTTATCAACATCTCAGAAGAAGAGATCTTGTGAACTATTGAGAATACACCATCGCTTGGACGTAAACGGAAAATGCATAGTTCCTTTTTTTGTGGTATAATTCCGTAAAGAACGTTGTTGGCAATCATCAACTTTGAGTCAGTAAGGTAATTAACAGGTTGGGCCCCATTACTCATTAGCTTTGGCGTGAGCTCACCGTAATCAATGCGAACTTCTTCCCACGAGTTTCCATCGTCCGCTGATTTGAAAAATCCAGTACCAGTATACACATAGAGTCTATTATTAAAAGCGACCAAATCTTGCACTTTGGTTTTTACCATTCCATTCATATATGAATGCCACGAGTCACCACTATCAGTTGTGCGAAGAATACCTGATGGTCCCACTTTGTAGAAAGTATTCTCGTTCATTCCTAAGACTGAAGAATTATTTGATGGAAGTAAGTTCATGTCAAATCCGAGGTTTGTCCAAGTTTGTCCGCCATCTCTTGATCGAAATGCCGGAATACCTAATACTAAAAGTGTTTTGTTAGCCGCGGAAATCTTTGTCGGTCCCCTAAACGATGGTCCCGTTATAAATGATTTATCTTTAGGTGTTATTTCACGCCACGTAGCTCCTGAGTCGGCTGAGTGGAAAATTCTGCGAGACATTTGTTTTGGTGAGTTTAATTCCAAGGATTCCGGACTAAGAAAATCTGGACCTGTTACTACATAGAGTTCGTTTTCAAAAGCTGCCATTGAGTGAACAGTTTTTAATGGATCCACTGGTAATCGATTCCAAACCCCTAAATTCAAATGGTATAAACCTCGGTTTGTTCCAATAAACACTGAGTTTTCAATCGCAGCAACTGCAGTAATTCTTTTTCCTGTTAATCCATTATTCAGAGGGAACCACTTTCTACCAGCATCAACAGTTCTAAAAACACCTTTATCTTGAAAAGCAAGGTACATTATAAAGTGTTCTTGCGAGTTACGTTCTTGGGTTTTATCTCTTATTATCAACCCAACAGCGTCTCCATTTGGTCGATCGCAAAACCTATTCCATGTCTCGCCACCATCGGTTGAAGCAAATATCTCATTCGTATTGACAGAATAGATAACACCTTGATGTTCAGTTATTGGGGACTGGAACGTATTAATAGGAACACTCGTGTTGATATTCATCCATGTTGTTCCATCTTGTGTTAACCTATAAAGACCTGTTGATGAAACTGCGTGGATGTTATTGTCTGGAGTCGCGAAGATATTAAATCGGGGAGACCCTTGTGGTCCATTTGTTTGTGTCCACCGCACATCTGATGAATTAAGAGCATTTTCTTGCACATTGGCAGCAAAATTGTCATCAGAGACTGTCACACCAGCACCTTCTCTTCTACTATCGATAACGCTTCTCCCAATTTTGTGCCGCTCAGTTGGTATAGAAACAATATCAATGTGTATAGGTGATTCAACGATTTCAATCGTCGGTTCAGAGAGTGCCTCAAAATCGTACGGCTTCTGGAAGTGTGCAATATATTGGTGCATTGTTCCCAGTAGTAACAGAACCAGCACTGCAGCTGTGCCAAAAGCTGCCCACGGCAGCAATGGTTTGGTTACCGGTGGTGACGGTTTGATGTCAGCTACTTGTCTCATGATGCTTTCAGTTAAATCTGTAGACAATTGGACGCTGCCAAGATTTTCGGTGATTAAAAGTTCCTCTTCCACTTTCAAGCGGTTTCGTGCTCGGCGAAGCCTACTCTTAATTGTGTTCACTGATACACCTAAGAATTTGCTTATTTCATTTGCAGTCATTTCACCCAGATAATAGAGGGTTACTACTGTGCGTTCACTCTCAGGTAATTTTTCCAAAAGTTTTTTGACGACTACACGGTAATGTTCAGCAGTTTCTGTTTTTCGCTGTTCTGATTCGTAATGCATATAAAAAGACTCTTCTATTTCCTCTGATGGAGTATTCTCTAACGATTGCGTTTTGGATTTATTTCTTTGAACCCAGTTAATACAAAGTCTAGTTACAATAACGTAGAGCCATCCGTCAAATTGCTTAGGATTTCTAAGTGTAGAGAGCTTTCTGTATACTTGTAGAAAGGCATCTTGGGTTATTTCTTCAGCAATGTGATAGTCCCCAACCTTCCGCCAAGCGAGCGCGTGAATTTTCTTTTGATACTTTTGTACTAAAGTAGCAAACGCTTCTTCTTCTCCATCCAAAATCCTATGAATTAGTTGAACATTATTTTCTGCCATTAACAACCCTCAGATTAATGTTAAATTATTTCATGTATGCATGACATTCAAAAGATACGATATTCCTTTTTTTAAGTTAAGACACAGTTTTTGGATAAAAGGGTGCAAAACGCGAAAAAAACACATAAAAACATAAAAAATCTTTATGTGGCAATTTGACATATTCCCCCTGCTGAAGCATGGGGGATTCTTAGGTTTTATATTGGAAACAATGTTATTTGTTTCCAAGTGCCTTTTCCTGCTTCATCGTTCAGTGCCTCATCTTCCTGAACTTTGCGAGGTCTTACGTGAACTCCACAGGCGTTTTGTCTCTCGGCATGACCGTCCGCGAGGTGTTTTAGGTTTATTGCAGCGTTGACATCTCTATCTATAGATGTTCCACATTCGCTACAATGATACGTTCTCTCACTAAGTGATAACTCTTTTTTCTTATGTCCACAACTGCTACATGTCTTACTACTTGCATAAAATTGGTCTGCTTCTGTGACAGGAATGCCAAGCGTTTCTGCTTTCGTTTTCAGTTTACTCAGAAACCCGCCTAACGCACTATCACTCAACGCCTTTGCTAACTTCCTGTTCTTCTTTACCATATTCGTTACCTTTAGCGTCTCTATACCGATAGCAGAGACGTTATTGACAATCTCTGTAGATGCTTTATGGTGGGTGTGCATCTTGACGGATACAAGCAATTCTATAGTGGATATGTGCTACCTTTAACTTCTGTTTAAACCAGTTTTGAGACTTAAGGACTTTTCTACTTAACTTGCGTTGTTCACGTTTCAACTTGCGTTCATAGTGTTTTAGCGGTCTCGGATTATCGTATTTCGTGCCATTATTTAGAGTTGCCAAAGTGTTTATACCCACATCAATACCGACAACAGGTGAGGTTGATGGATTGTCAACCTGCTCAGGTTTACCGATGTCTATGATGAGAGATACAAACCATTTGTGTGCTGTCCGGGACACTGTGACCTCTTTGATTGTCCCTTTATACCGCAACTCTTGGGACATTCTTATCCATCCGATCTTAGGCAGTCTGATACGTTTTCCACGAACAAGAACAGATTGTGTATTGGTTGTGAAAGTATCCTTTTTGCCACGCTTTTTAAACTTCGGAAACTTCGCACGCTTAGATACCCAATGAGATATGGCTGTAGAAAGATTACCAAAAATACTCTTATTCGCAGCTACTTGATCTTGAGACTTCACCCACTCATGTGCTTTCTTCGCTACATTAAAACGCTTATTCAACTTAACTGTGGAAAGAAAATTCCCCTTCGCTAACTCTGACTTAAAATCAGCAAGGGCATGATTGTAGGCAAAGCGCGCATAACCACACTGTTGGGCAAACCAGTTACGCTGCTTATTATTCGCCTTTAATGCGATTTTCTGTGATTTATACATGAGATACTGCTTCAAGAAGATTCTGTTTCCCTCGTCAAAGGTGTGGCAGATGTTGACGCATCTACCACTGAAACAGTCTTAAAAGTATATCATATTTTTTGGTAAATGTCAAATCTTTTTTAGATTATAGTAAATTATGTAAATAAGTTTACATATATTCTGTAGGAGCGATCTCCGAATCGCGACAAAACGAATAATAGTCGGGAATCGGAGTTCCCTCCTACAGCTCAGATGTAAAATTAATTGTAGGATCCACTATAATTAATCCCTTAGCCGCTACTACATCCCCGCCTTCAAAGGCGAGGTTTTGTAGCGGAAGATTTTATAACTTTTTTCACCTTTTGCACCCTTTTCACCCATGCGCTGTGTCATAAATTATGGAAGCTTGATTAACCAAAGGAAATTTTATTTCTATAGTCAAATTTTCAGTCAAGAGAAAGTTCTCACAACTATCATTCAATAAGGATAGGATGAGATATCCAGCAGAAGAAAGGAGGTGAACCCCAATGTACAAAAGACTACGCGATAAAGTTATCGAATTCATCAAGTCGGAAGAAGGAAAGGTAGGTGTTAAAACTTCGTTATCACTCGGTTTGGTCGGTGGAGGCTTATTGCTGGCGCAAACAATGTTTCCTTCTGCTGCTAAGGCAGGTTTTGAGTGTTGGACTGATGATAATTGTGCAAATGACGAATTCTGCTATTTTTGGTGTGAAGAGGTCGGAGGTGTTTGTTATGGCAACTGGCACTCAAAATGTGTCAGTACCTAACATGTGATTAAGTCACGTCATTGGTTCCGCTGTGATAAGCAGCGGAACCCAATTTTTCTGCTCAATTTGTTTATCATTGTTATCCGCAAAACGTTATTAACGATAGTTACGGGAGTGAATTTTATAAACGAGGTTTATTAAGATATGCAAAGACATAGACTCATTTCTAAATTTAAAGGAGAACGCTTCGAAATGAAACGATCATTTGTTTATATTATATTAGGAACTGTATTATTCATCGGTAGCGGTTTATTCGTTAGTAACGTACAAGCGGCTGAAAAATCTGTTATTTCATTTCTTTCTAATGAGAAAGGGGATTATAACATCTTTATTATAGATATGGATGGGAGAGTTATAGAACGTCATGCAACGGGGGCAATGAGGAAAAGTTCGCTCACATGCTCCCCTAAAGATTACCTTTTCGCCTATACATCTAACGAGCACGGAAATCCGGATATTTATAAAATGGATATAAGAAACAAAAAGCCTATTCAGTTAACACAACATCCCGAAAGAGATTTATGGCCTGTTTGGTCGCCCAATGGAAAATGGATTGCTTTTGTCTCTGATCGTCAAGGAACACAAGATATTTACAGAATGGATGTTGACGGTTCCAATTTAATAAGATTGACCGACCAAGGACTCAGTGGGAAACCCGCATGGTCCCCAGATAGTCAGCTGATTGCTTTTGATTCGGATCGGGAAGTCAATCATTCTATCTATGTAATGGATGCTAACGGCGGGCAGTTAAAACAACTGACAGATGATCTTCTGCTGTGGAGTGGTTGTGCGTGGTCACCAGATGGAGAACAGATTGCATACGCTGCAGGGAATTTGGGCGCAGAAGGTGTGGATATTTTCACTCTTGATGTCAATAATAAAGATATTCGGAAATTAACTGACATGGGTAGAGGTATTCGATCTGGTAATCCAGCCTGGTCTCCTGATGGAAATTGGATTGCCTATTCAGTTATGGAGGTTGATGAGTGGCCGAACCCAGTGAATGGTTTCAAAATTGTTTTTAGTGATAGCACTATTTACCTCGCAGAGACTGAAGGCGGTATTGCAAAACCTCTTAAAGATACAACGGGTCTTTCAAGCGATCATGTGCCAGTGTGGACAACAAAAGATTTTTTCGCAGTTTCCCCAGATCTAAGTAAACAGGCAGTAATCTGGGGAAAAATTAAACAACCTTGAAATCGTGAGTCTGTGTCCTTATTCGTTCATTATGTCTTACTACGAATACTTACTCATTTTTTTAACTTTCATCTTCTGTGGATACGCATGTTACACAGACTTAAAGACACAGAAGATTCGCAATATTTGTTCCTTCGGACTTCTCTACGCTGGAATACTCAGCCAACTAATGGCATGGTTTCTTGGCACAACTACGCCTTTTTACATATTAGGGTTGTTTTTTGGAAGTGGAATTTCTGCTATTGCGTTTTATTGGTTTGGTATTTTCTCGCCAGGAGATTCCAAGCTCTTCTGGGGACTCTGTTTGGTCTTCCCACCACCACTCTTCAGACTCTTGAACGGCATTACGAGTTTTCCACCGTTAATACTTGCACTTAATATCATTATTCCTTACACATTAGGGGTCCTCGGCTATCTATTTTTTAAATTTTTATTGAGGCACAATAAATTTGAGATCCTTCGTAATAGCCTTATAGCAAACCTTCAAAAAAAAATCCTGTTGAAACAAATCTTCAACTTGCTGCTATTGGTGGGCGTAGGATCCGCAATTACTTACATTTCGAAATTGTTTGAGTGGGAGATCATTAGACCTTTACAGATCAGTTTAGTTTTGACAACATTTATATTGCTACGAAAATTGTTGTTCCGCTTACCCAAGACACCGACCTACTACATGATCATTGTATTCGCTTGCATTTGGATTTCATTAAAAGCAAGCACATCTATAACTATGTTTATCGCCAGTTTTGCTTTTTTCTTAGGTTTGTATTTTGTCATTTTTATTATTGTCAAACAATTGATTCTTGGGTTAGCTATGACATTGGACCGGAATATTGATATTGTAAATCTTAAGGCCGGTATGATTCCCGCAGAACAGATTGTTCAAATAACAGATCAGGATGGTTTTGTTAGCTATGAAAAACAACAAGTTACATTTTCAAGTGGGATGACCGGTAACATTATTATTTCACCAAGTGCAACGGGTCTTAGCAAAGAGGAGATCACAGAATTGAAAAACCTGGCGGATCAAGGGGTATTTGCAAAATTTGAAAATAAAATAAAAATACAACCCGATATCTGCTTTGCACCAGTTATCTCTATTGGCGCACTTCTTACTATTCTTTGCCAAGGTCCATTTTATCTAAAATTGATACAGATATTTTAAAACTATAGATCGGGTAGAATGAAACAAAGCTACCTACGATCTAAGTAATATAGCTTCATAGTTGAAAGGAGGGAAATCAATAATTTGATTTAATGTACTATTATGAAACGTACGATTTTTGTTCTAATCGCTTTAACAGCAATTGTTACTTTACCGCCTTTTTATATAGAATGGTCAGAATCTCAAAGACTAAATCGGATACAGGAAATGAAACAAAAAGCACGACCAGTTTTCGGTGAACCGTTGGAAAAGGTCCTTTCAGAACTTAATAATATAGAATCCCCTTCGATGGTTATCCTATATACTGGCAACACAAAAAGCCATCTTGAACCTTGTGGGTGTTACCATGAGCAATCTGGCGGTCTATCAAGACGCGCTTATGCTATAGAACAGATCCGTCAGTGTGGGTATCCAACATTTGTCGTTGATGCTGGAAACATTTTCGATGGGCAAGAGAAAATAGACATGAAACGATGCCAAACTAATATGAAAGCACTATCAAAAATGGGTTGCTCAGCGGTAGCGCTGAGTTGCACGGATCTCGCTTATGATGACGATTATCTTCTTCAACAAAAGGAAGTTGCTACGTTCCCATTTTTAGCACCCGGTAAAGTGCAAAAGGACTTCACAGAACCTTATGTTATCAAACGAGCTGGCCAACACGCCATTGCCTTTGTCGCGTGGGAAGTACCTAAACAAGCAGTATCAGAAGCAGATCTTATTGTGGCTATAGGAAATCCTAAAGAACTTGAACTTATTGACGTGGTAATTTTACCAGACGAAGTTGATACAATGAGATCTGACACGAAAACACTGTATGTCGGTTCTAAATCTGAAGGCAAAACGTTAGGGGTGCTGGCTCTTTGGATCGATACGAATGGAGAGATTGTAAATCATTACGGCGCGCACATAGCGTTAACAGGAGAAGTCGGCGAGTCAGATATAATTCGTCAAATGTTGACAGATTTTTACAGAAGCACTGCCGAAGAAAATGCTACTCAGAGCGCCCCACTCTTTGCTGATCAGGAATTAGAAAAACAAGGTAATGAGTATGCCTCAGCAACTACTTGCAAGGGATGTCACGAGCAAGAATATCTCCAGTGGTCTGCAACACGCCACGCTTTTGCTTATCAAACACTTGTAAAAAAGGAGCGTTACTTTGATCCAAATTGTGTCTCTTGCCATACCACAGGACATGGTTATGCAACAGGGTTTCAGATAGGCGATCAGCACTCAACGCTTAAAGGTGTGCAATGTGAAACATGTCACGGTCCCGGTAAGCAACACGCTGGCAATCCAAAGAAAACCAATATCCGTAGTGGAAAAGATACTTCACTCTGTCTGCAGTGCCATGATACAAAACATTCGCCAGGGTTTGCAAAGGTGGTTGCATTACATACCAAGGATGTTGACCACAGCCGCGAACCCATGAATTTAGAGGAACTTTTAGCCTCCCGAATAAAGCGAATGGGAAAACCAACACTGGAATTGTTTGTGATGAGTTACTGCCCCTTCGGTATCCGAGCAGAAGAAAGTATTATTCCCATTGTGAAGAAATTCGGGGACAAAATTGACTTCAAACTTCAGTTTATTGCCCAAGAAAAGGATACGGCTTCACAAAAAGATTTGACGCCTTTTATCAGTCTACATGGATATCCAGAAGTTGCAGAAAATATCCGTCAACTGCTAATCGCACAAGAATATCCTGAACAATATTTGGATTATATCCTATGTCGTGGTAAAAAGTTGAACAAAAGCTGGGAGGATTGCGCAAAGAAATTCGGTATTGATGTGGAAAAAATTCAAAAGTTGTTTAATACTCCCAAAGCAGAGCAGCTATTCCGAGAAAACATCAAACGTTCGGCAGAATTAGGTATCAAAGCATCACCAACGATTTTAGTAGATAACCATCAATTTCCAACGAATCAACTGCTACGTGCAAGCGGAACACCTTGCCAATAATCAGCGCATTTAGACTCGCAGACGTACTCATATTTACAGTAAAATCTAAAATTACGGACACACAGGCGAGGTTAGGAAACCTCGCCTGCAGTGAGGTGCGAAATCTAACCTGTGGATATATTTTTAGGTTTTACTACAGATTTAGAGGGACACCATTCGAACAGAAAAGGATGAAAACGCCCTTTTACGGGCATTCGGGCGTAAAGCCCATGCCTTTAGGCTTGGGATATAAGCCTGCTAACGTCTCTATTGTTAGAAATAAACTTGACTTTATTGAAAATATGTGGAATACTCTTTAGACATCGTTTGTGGTGGATTTGACCTTCCGCTTGTGGAAGTGCCACCACACCATTTCAAAGTGGCATAGACGATGTAAAGGGTAAACGATGTATATCACAAAACGAAAAATTAAACATAAGAGGACATCACATTTAGATAGTCTTGCCCGTGTGTCTGGGTGTTGCTATTCAAAAATCGTATCACTTGTGCGAAAGACACATAAGCGAAAAGGTTTTTGGCTTTCTAAAGGTGCGGTTCAAAAGTATATGCGTCATAAAGGATTATCCTTTGCATTCTCAGTCCGTTCAAGCGTGTGCTGATAGTTATTTTGATGCGTTACAGGCATACTTTGAAGTTAAGAAGTCTGATCCTGAAGCGAAGCCCCCGAAACGGACACCAAGATATTTCAAGGTACGTTGGAAGTCAGGTGCGATTCGTCTAAAAGGTGGAAACTTGATACTTTCTAATGGCAAAGGCAGAGAACCTGTTATCCTTGAGAATGTCAAAGAAAAACCGAAATATGTTGAGATGCATTTCAAACGTGGACACTACTATTTTGCACTTGTCTATAAAGTGGATGTGCCTCCGAAACAAGAAACAGGTATCACTGTTTCTGTAGATATGGGTGAAATTCACCCGATTGTGAGTTTTGATGGTCAACGCGCTACCATCTACACAGGTCGGTTTGTGCGATCTATCAAACGCTATAGAGAGAAAATCAAGGCAGATTTTCAATCTAAAATGGATACCTGCAAAAAACGATCAAGACGTTGGTATAGACTTCTGAAAGCGAAATGTAGGACTTTGGAAAAACTTGATGCACAACTCCAAGATGCTGAACACAAAATCACATCAAGGTTTATATCCGACTGCCAAAGAGCGAAGGCGGATACGATTGTGATTGGAAACCTCACGCATATCAGAGAAAATATTAAGTATGGAAAAAAGTCTAATCAGAAACTACACCAGTGGGCTTTTTCAAGAATAGCACAAAAAATAACCTATAAAGCCGAACAGGCGGGGATCAAAGTTGTTTCTGAATCAGAAGCGTATACCTCACAAACTTGTCCCAAATGTGGACATAGAAAGAAACCAAGCAACCGAAACTATCACTGCAAAAAATGTGATTTCAAATATCACAGAGATGGGGTTGGTGCTATCAATCTTTGGAAAAAAGTATCTGGGGTCATAAATACCCCTGTTAGTCGGGACCCTGGCAGTCCCCTCGGTGTCAGATTCAACTGGCACCTCAGTCGCCTCGGCTTAAAACCGAGGAAACTTGCTATAAGCAGGTAAAGAACCCCAAGTCTTTAGACTTGGGAGTATGTCAGAGTTCATCCATAGAAACTTCCACAACATCTTTTTCATCTGCGATAAAGTATCGGTAGTCCGGAAATTTTTCTGCAAGTTTTCGGTTTTCGTTATTTCTATTTTTGGCGTAGATATGTGGATTTGCAAAAGGAGTGTTAAATGGATAATGTACCCAATACGCATGTCCTTTCACAAAGACGAGTGCTTTCTCGATATTGTTTTTTTCAATATATTTCTGAATTGTCACGTCTTGCCCGTAATCGTGGTACACTCCGGCAGTTGAGGGAATATTGAAAAGTATAGCAAACAGAAAAAATCCTGCGAGTATAAAACAGATTGCACTTCGAGCGTGGGCATAAGAATGTGTTTTTGACCAAGCTGCCAAAAGTTTGGTGCTTGTGGCAATCCCCTTGCTTGTTAATAGAATGGCAGCGGGTAACGTTTCATACACAAACCTCGGTCCCAAATGAAACTCGTTAAAGAAATAGAAAACGTGCCCTACGAACAAAGAACTCATCCACCCGACAAGCATCCAGTCCCACGTCTCTTTTTTTCCGAATGCGAGATAGAGTGCTACAAAGAAAAGCGATGGTATTGGCCACTCAAATAGATAATAGTTGAGTCCATTCAGGTTGCCGATTAGGTATTTCACGCCCTGGACAATTGTGTGTGGCTGTTCCACCCATGGGTCTTGGTGAAAGCCTGGAAGATGCTCTTTACCGTGTGCTGCAATATATCCGAAAAGCAAGGGGTTTCCTGTTGTTGCGGCATTATATGCGAGGAACGCGCAGCCAGCAGTGATGAGAGGTATTGCACCGATTAGTATGTGCCGAATAGATAAATGTTTCCGCATCACAATTGCTGCGATTCCGAGATAGACACAAAACCATGCTGTTGTGTAGGGGCGACATAGCAGTGCGATCCCTAAAGCCGTGCCGCAGACAAGTGCTGACGAGAGAGGGCGTTTCTTTTTTACCATCCACACGAAGCTCAGAAAAGCCACTGTTATGAAAAAGAGGGTTGAAGTGTGTGACATGAACTCTGATGACATGAAGAGAAAAAAACTACTCACGCAAGCCAACAGTGCAGAAAGTTTTGCGATATTATTCCCATAAAGTTCATTCGCAATCAGATAAATGCCACCAATTGTGAGTGCACCAAGGAGTGGATTCACGAGCCAAGGTATCTGCAGCAGCACGCCTAATGTGAGTATTGCAGGGTATCCAGGTGGGAACTGTGTATACCATTTATCGGACATGATGGCAAGTACGTTTTCAAAAAATTGCGGTTCCGGTGGTATCTCTGCAGAAAGCATACCGTGTGAGAATAAGCGTGCTTGAAACATATACATGCAGCCGTCGTATGTGCCGGGTACACCATCAAAGAGCGTATGTGAGATGATACAGCATACTATCAAGGTGCCGGCAACGGCACATAAGAGAAAAGTCCGGGTGGGAATGCTGTGTATCCATTGAAAACTCCGCGAACCGATTGTCCGAATGAATGTGGGGTGTCTGCTGAGTAATCCGCGAAAACACAAAGCCATCCCAACACTATAAATAATCAGGCTGTATACATTGGAGCGTCCTCGGACATCATTGAGTCGTGCGGTGTTCAAGTGCGTGTGCAGTGGCACGACACAGATAAAAAGCAAAATACAGAAAACAGCGTATTGAAATCGCCGCTGTTGCAACACTGCAAAGTTAGGGAGTATCAAAAGAAGTGCATAGAGTAGAAGACCTCCCGCAACTACATTCACACACCAAATTGGTAAAGGGATTAACAAGTGCGAAGATTGTTGCTGTGAAATGATCAGTTTATCATCAAAAATAAAGAGGTTATTTTTGACCCAATACCCGATCAAAAGAAAGCAGAGTCCACCTAAAAAATAACTACTTGTGCGCCACCACTGAAGGCGTTCGGATTGCATCAGCATTGTCTCCTTTAAGATAATTGAATATGTTTACAGCAACTGAAAAGCGTATTGCCAACCAAGTATAACCCGCCAAGTCTGCTTAAGTTGTGTGCCTGTGAGATTCTGATATAGCGGCATCATAAACTCAACTGCAAGCCGATGTCCTGCAAACGCACCTGTCGGCGTAATCAAATCACTTGAAAATGCAACGTCAAGACGATTGGCACCACGAAAATCCGATCGGTGGCTTGGACTCATGTTTGGATTCAAATCTGGATGACTTCCCGTTATATTCCGTTTATGTGAAAACAGTAACCTACAGCTGAAACTAATCCAATTGCTAATTCGCCGTGTCCCCCAGGCAGTGGCGTTGACAACGTTCCCGTGTCGATACTCACTAACATTAGTATGCAGCGGAAACGTCCCACGGAGTTGACTGCCGAAAGACCAATTGCCATGCGATCCGAAAAACGCTATACCAGGGCGTGCTTCATAAGAACCACTTCCTAACTGCATCGGATAGGGTAAAATACTCCCGTCATCTGCTTCCTCTGCGATGGACCCAGTAGGAAATGACACACCAACGTTGCCGAGAATCGTGAAATGCTCTCTTCTCCATAGCGATAGGAGCGCGTCCAGTTTGATATCGCTAATACCATCACTTGACATTTCATGCGTGCCTACAGGATGATCGTGATGTCCTGTCGCATGCTTGTGTGCACCTACCATTTCCATGTTGCGTTGTTGATAACTCGCCATCGTCATCAAGGTAATTTTGTTATGTGGGGCAAACATGGCACCGAACATGCGCATTTTCATGTCCATATTTGTTGGTACCATCATAAAGTCTTTCAGCACATCCGCTGTTTCAAGCCGATCTATGCCGGATTGCAGCCCCCACATGTCCATCGCCATGAACCGATAGGAGAACATGACTTCGCCTGATTCATGTCCGTGATCGCCCATTATACCAATCGGTGCATGACCATTAGGGCAGGCTGTTGGCGTATCCGCAAATGTTGCAGATAAGATTGATAGAGATAAAATCATGATAAGTATGTAAAGTTTCAAAATATCCTCCTTATGTATTTTTTAAGTAAGGTTTCATATCCCAAAGTAAAATAGTGCCGTCATAACTGCCACTTGCCAGTAGCGTGCCATCGGGCGAAAATGCGACAGATTCCACATCACTCTTATGCCCCCAAAATTCAACGACAAGAGCATGAGTGATCATATTCCAGATTTGAATACGCTGCTCAGGCCAGGTACCTCCGATAGCGAGAAGAGTTCCATCCGGCGATAACGCTAAGGATTCAATCTTTACTGTGTTAAATGTCGCGAGTTTTTCCCATGTCTTTGTGCACCATAGGTTTATGTATTTCGCCGACGAGGTCACAAGAAGGTTCCCGTCACCGGAAAACGCAATTCGGTTCATCCATCCATGGTTCTCAAGTGTCGTTATACATTTCCCTGTCGCGACTTCCCAGATTTTGGCAGTCGTATCCATGTGGCAATCTTCACCGAAGCAAAAATGATAACACTTACCATCTTTTTCCATGAACACATACGTCGTATCAGGAAGGTCTTTGCTTCCTTTGCTTCCATCTTCATCATACTCCCATGCGCGTGCTCCTCCGCTTACCAGATGCTTTCCATCAGGCGAAAACGCGAGGTCATAGACTTCCCCCGTGTGTCCTGTCATAACCCGAATCGGCTTTCCTGTTTCTACATTCCAGAGTGTTATGGCTTTGTCCAAAGTTCCTCCTATTGCTAATAACGTGAGATCTGGTGACACAGCGGCTGAAATCACAGGCAGTCCTGGAGTGGTTATTTCTGGGGTGAAAGTCACGCAGGCTTCCTCATTTTGCAATACGACCTCCGTGCCACCATAAAATAAAATACTCGTTACAAGGGAGCGTTCTTCGGAAGAACAAGTGAGCATGTGACCTCGAAACCAACCACCACCTGTCCCAACCCTACTAACCTTTTCAAGCAACCGAACCCTCTGATCGCTTCCAATATCCCAGCGTCTTAGGGTGCCGCTTCTGTCTAAACTTACAATGTGTTTTGTCCCGGGGATAAAAGTAACAAGCCATCCCTCTCCGCGGATTGGCTGATTTAGAAGGAAATCCTTTCGTTCGGTATCACTCCAAATCGTGAATACATCACCACTTAGACAAAGGAGCCGATTGTTAACTGAATAGCCAATCAAATGTACATATTCCGGAAGTGAGAAACTTGTTACATCTTTGCCAGTATCAAGTTGCCATATACTGACTTCTTCATCCCGGCTGCCTGCTCCCAAAAGTTGCCCACTTGGTGTAGAGGTTATGGAACTGGCCTGTTTTGATGGAAAACTCCGGCAAAGTTCTCCGGTGGCAACGTCCCACTGTGTGACTACCACTTCACCGTGCAGTATCCTATCCATCCGTTCAACAATATCAACAAAATCAGGAATTTCATGACTTACAGTTGTGAGAATCTGGCTATCTGTGGAGAATGTTACCGCACTCACAGTCAGACCCGCAAGCAAGGTTAAGTGGCTTTTCCCTGTAGTAAGGTTCCACAGTATCACGCCTCCATGCTGAAAACTTGCTGCCATATATTTGCCATCTGGAGAGAATACAATCGACTCCACTATGCCTTTAGCATTGAAAGTCGCAAATTTCTCTTGGGTATTAATATCCAACAGCGTTATTTTTTCATCCCAATCTCCTACAGCAATTTGGGTATTCTCGGTAGAAAAGGCAACTGCCGAGACGACACCTGTTTCGACTACAGCAATCAATGAAGAAAAGTTGCCAGTGTGTGTGTCGTACAACCACACACCGATACGAGAGGCCACGGCAATCAGGCTTTCGTCGGGAGAGAGTGCCGCATCGGTGATACCACCTTTTCCTAACCGGGCAAACGCGCCATTCGGTAAACAGAGATCGTGTTCTGGTAAAGGGTTTCCATCTAAAACTTCATGTAGCATATCAAAAGGGTACTCCTCAAGGTTCTTTAGCAACCATCATACCGAGAAGGATAACACAAGTGGAGCCCGCGCGTGTTAAGTAACGCGCGAGCTACCTTGGTAAATATCATCTCTACGGGTTTTTTGTGCAAACACCGTTTAGTCTTGGACAAGATTTTTCTGACGTAGCACTCGTGCAGATATTACATTTACATTGACCGCACGATGATTTACAATCGTATTTACCACAGCCGAAACAACTCAGTGTTGGACATCCAGTCCGACCACAATTGCACGGCCCACCGTATGCAACTCCGCCCGCTTGTTCGAGCCATGTCTCTACTTCGCCACCCGTGGCAGTTTGTACATTAAAACCATCAAAAGCGAACGCGTAGACAAAACCCGCACCAAACAGAAGGGCTATCATCACAGTGCCTACCAGATTCGGTTGATTCAAAACTTTTTTTAAATACATCATATACTTCTTTTTATTTTTATGCCGCATTGGGCATCTAATTTTAAATGTTGAGACACACATTCAGGATGCCTCGGATTTCGTGCTTCTTTATAAAGCACATTCTATGTTCCCGCGATGGGGAACTCTCTGTAACGGTCTATTAGCCGCCACATCCACATCCACCTGCGTCCGCATTTTCACTTTGCGGTGTTTGTGGAACTGTTTTAGACACATCTTGAGACTGCGTTTGTTGTGAAACATCTTCTGCGTTCCTTACTTTTGGCGGATGGCCATGCCCTATTTTAGCAACTGTTTCCATTTCATAGACGTTTTCGTCTTCATTGTAGACCGGTTTTTGAATAAGGATGACTCCTTCATCTCGTTCACGGTTAACTCCCAGGACAATCCGTCCTGCTCCCTGGATATCTCGGTCATGTTCACCTTGGATCCAAAGTTCACCAGCATAGCCATACCCCGAGCCAAGTGTGACATTTGCAGTATGATTCCTGTGTGTAGATATTTTGCCGCCTCCCCCAAGTATCTCCTGGTTAATTCTAATCCGAACCGCATCGCGCCGTGGGAGGCAAAATGGTTCAAGTGTTTCGGAGAAATCCTTGAAAACTTCAAGGAATCCACCCCCATATTGATCTTTGCCGAGGATTTGAACGCCGCTTTTGCCTGAAGCACTTTTGATAAGAATTTCGCCAGAATTTTCCTCGTTCACCGATAGAGAAATAAGGGGGATGCCCTCGGAGTTTACGATATGGAATTCCTTGCATTGTATCACCCGCGTGTTAGATTCCAACTCATCAATTCGAGATTCTAATTCACCGATGTGTCGGCGAAACTCGTCTACTTCTTTTGATGTTAAAGACATTTTTACTACTCCATTTGTGGTGTGTCCGGGAGAAAAATATCCCAGACACATCAAGTAAAACCTTAATTGTAGCGATTCTAATTTTCGCATTAGGCTACCCGTTGTTGCGGCAGTAATCACAACGATTCCACTGTTTGCCGACATTAACACACATTGTAGCGCACTTTTCGGTTTTACCATTTGGGTACGTTATATCGCAGTAGTCATTGAAGTTTTCTTTGCATTTTATACGAGGTGTCCCGTAATCGCTACCTCCGTCTGTCTCTGCGAGCCAGGTCTCTACTTCGCCCCCTGTAGCAGTTTCCACATTAAAACCATCAAAAGCGAAAGCATAAACAAAACCCGCACCAAACAGAAGGGCTATCATCACAGTGCCTACCAGATTCGGTTGATTCAAAACTTTTTTTAAATACATCATATACTCCTTTTATTTTATGCCGCATTGGGCATTTGATTTGAAATGCCATACACACGGAGGTGTCTGGCTTATGCGTTTATTTCAAAACACATTCTATGTTCCCCCGATGGGGAATTCTCTGTAACGGTCTATTAGCCGCCACACCCACATCCACCTGCGTCCGCATCTTCATTTTGCGGTGTTTGGATGGAAGTTTCGTATGTTTTCGGTGTGCCCGAAGGTTGCACCTGTTGTTCAATTTCGCCACTTTGCGCTGCATCGGCTGTCCCTGTTCCACAGCAGCCGCCAGCAGTTTCAGGTGAAGTTTCACCTTCAACCGTCGCAGCACCGCAACATCCCATAGCGGGTTGTTCAGCAGCCTCCTGCGTTGGAGTCTCCGTGGCAGGTGCGTGCTGTTGCAGTAAAACAAAGGCACCAAAGCTACCGAGAATCACTATGAAAACTGCGATGTCAAAATACAATTTTCGTTTCATAGCTAAACTCCTATTTGTCTGTGACACCACTGTAAAGGGTGTCGGTTATGTCTCATTTCGCAAAAAACAGCAAAATAAGACAGTTTCCTTTTCGTTCAAGATACGTCCACTTAATGAAGACTAATTACAAGTAGGGAGTCATATCCCATAAGTAGATGGCTCCATCAAAACCTCCGCTCGCTAATAGCGTGCCATCAGGGGAAAAAGCAACTGATTCTACATCACTCTTATGCCCAGAAAATTCTACAATCAGCTGTGCTGTCTTCACCTGCCATATCTGAATCTTCGCATTTTTTCCCCTACCACCAACAGCGAGAAACGTGCTGTTCGGCGAAAATACAAATGACTCAACCCTCACCGTTTCAAGTGTCACATTTTTCTCCCACGTCTTTGTATCCCATAGGTAAATCGTGTTTTCAGATGTTGTGGCAAGATAGTTGCTATCAGATGAAAATGTGACGACTCTGACCAGAGCAGGATGTTCGAGGGTAGCAATCTCCTTTCCTGTTTCAACCTCCCAGATCCTTGCAGTCTGGTCAATAGGGCTCTCTTCTGGAGAGATGAAATAGAGGATTCCATCCTCTTCCTGCATTTCAAAATTCCGACCTCCTCCGCTTGCCAGAAGAACTTCATCAGGTGAGAATGTGACATCATACACTGCTCCTATATGGCCATTAAGCGTGCGCAAATGTTCCTGTGTCGTGATATTCCAGAGTTTGATCTCTCTATCTAACCCTCCCGTAGCTGCAAGCATCCCACTTTGAGAAACAGCGGCGGACACAACTTCTGATTGATGGTCGAATGCAGCTTTCTGTTCATCATCTATCAATAGTATAGCTTCGTTTTCTAAGCGGCTTAACCCAATGCAGTTGCCCTCGACTGAAAATGTTAAGGATTTCGCTTGCCCTATCTCTCGATCAATTGTCTCAATGTCCGTTCCGGATTCAATATCCCACACCTTGATAGCAGAGCATTCTGTCATGCCAACTAAGCGTTTCCCATCCGGTGAAAAACTGACAAGCCAACTGTACCAAGGGCGTGGATGAGTCAGAGGAAGATCCCTTGTGCCTCTATCTGTGCATCTTCCCTCTTCAAGGGATATTGAAGTCCCATCCGCAATACAGCGGACATCAGTGCCACCCTCCGAAAAACGAGTTGTCATATATTTATTATCTAATGAGAAGGTAATAGATGTTGCAGATTTTTTATGGGAGAAGCCCCATATTGCTTCACCGGTCTGAACATCCCACAGCATCGTGCAACCATCTCTACTGTCCGCAACTTGCTCCGCTGTGGCAAAAAACTTTCCATTTGGAGAAAATGCGATACAATCAATGCCTTCGTTATTAAAGGTTACAGTATTTCCCGATTCAAATTTGATTTTTGCCTCTTTCTTTTGATGGCTGAAACACCAACGACTCTCGCCTGTTTCTACATCCCAGATATTAGCTGTGCTATCCCAACTTGCGGTTGCCAAAAGTAACCCATCAGGAGAAAAAGCTACTGAAGATACAAGATCTTTGTGAGAAACAGCCCAACGTGCTGCGCCAGTATTAATATCCCACAGCACAGCTTTACCATTTCGAGTACCAGTCGCCAAAAACTTTCCATCAGGGGAAAAAGCAACCGAGGAGATATAATCCATTTTAGTGAAAGTAACAAGTTCTGTTCCAGTAGCAACGTCCCATACTGTCGTAATACCATCCCAATCACCTGTGGCGAGTTGGCTACCATCGGGGGAAAAGGCGACTGATGAGAGAAGCCCTGTACCCTCCACAGCAATTAGCCGCAGGAAATTATCGGTGTGGGCTTCGTAAAGCCACACACCGATACGGGATGCCACAGCAATAAGATTTCCATCTGGAGATATTGCTGTCGCAGATACACCGCCCCTGCCGAACCGGGCAACCGCTTCAGAGGGTAAATAGATACAGTTCTCTTTAGGATATTTATCAACGAAATTTGCAATTAACATATCAAGTATCCTTCATAAGAACATTTGTTGCAGTTTCATACTTATGGTGCATTTTTCAGGCATTTTGGAGGATTAGCTTGCAATTTGCAGGAAAAACTCTTAAAATTTGAACAGAGACTTGGGCAACCGCAAACTTTACAAACAATATCGCATCCATCTCCACTTTCGGTACAATTACTGCAACCACTTCCTGGGCAGTTTGCATATTCACAGGAACAATTATCCCCGCCGGAACCTCCCCCATTAGCCTGTTCGAGCCATGTCTCTACTTCGCCACCTGTAGCAGTTTCCACATTAAAACCATCAAAAGCGAAAGCATAAACAAAACCCGCACCAAACAGAAGCGCTATCATTACAGTGCCTACCAGATTCGGTTGATTTAGAAACTTTTTGAAATACATTAAAATACTCCTTTTATTTTTATGCCGCATTGGGCATCTAATTTGAAATATAGAGACACACATTCAATTATTAAAGGTGCCTCGGATTTCGTGCTTCTTTATAAAGCACGTTCTGTGTTCCCGCGATGGGGAACTTTGTGTAACGGTCTATTAACCTCCACAGCCACAGCCACCTTTGTCCGCCTTTTCATTTGGCGGTGTTTCAGAGGCTGTTTTGTCTGGCTCAGACGTTTTCTGGGTTTGGACCTGTTGTGAAGCATTGTCACTTTGCACTGTCTCGGAAGCGGGCGTTCCGCAGCAGCCGCCAGCAGCGACTTGCGAAGTTTCGCCTTCAACTTTGGATGCATTACCACAACATCCCGCGGCAGGAGCATCAACAGCTTCCTGTGTTAGCGTATCCGTCGCGGGAGCGTGCTGCATAAGGACAAACACACTAAAGACCCCAAGAATGACTACGAGAAGCGCAATGTCTAAATACAATTTTCGTTTCATGAGAAAACTCCTATCGTTAGTGACACCGCTGAAAAGGGTGTCGGTTATGTATTCGTTCGCCACTTTTAGCGAACAGACAGTTTACTTTTTCGTTCAAGATGTGTCCACTTCATAAAGCCTAATTACATCGACTGCTTTGTCAACATATTATTGTAGGTCGCGATTCGGAGATCGCTCCTACCGATGGTTGTTTATGGTAGTAGGGAACTCCGATTCCCGACCCTTTTAAGCCCATCAATTAGCACTTGACTAAGCACTACTGCTCCAGCAGAACTAAAGCTCAGCTTTTTGTAGATAGAGTTTATACTTCAACATAAAGCGTAAATGACGCATTGCGTCTCTCACAGAGTTGAGTTTTGATTCACCTCCGCGAGGATGGTAAGTGATCGGGATTTCGTGTATTTTCAATCCCACTTGTTCTGCCTTTATGACCATTTCAGATGCGAATTCCATGCCCGGTGTCTGTAATTTCATCCGCTTGTAAGCATCAGCAGTGAATGAGCGCATCCCGCAATGCGAATCTGAAATGGAGGTGTTGAAAAGAATACGTAGGATGCCCGACAAAATAGGATTTCCGATGTAACGGTGCGACCAAGACATCGCACCGGGTAAAATCTCGCCTTTAAATCGATTTCCCATGACTAAGTCATAGCCTTCATTCAGAGGCGTAAGAAACCTTTCCAAGTCGGTAAAATCGTAAGTATCATCGGAATCACCCATAATGATGTAGTGTCCTTGTGCAGCGCCAAGTCCTGCGAGATATGCAGCGCCATACCCGCGCTGCGCTTGGTGGACAACACGCGCACCAAGGCGTTCAGCAATCGCAACAGAACTGTCGGTTGAACCGTTGTCTGCAACAACAACCTCACCCTGAATATCGAGTGATTTCAGCGTTCTTTGTGCCTTTTCAATACAAGTGCCGAGCGTCTCTTCTTCGTTGAGACAAGGCATAACAATAGAAACTTCAATATCTTCATTTTTCATTGGTGTCCTCCGGTTCTGTAGCAAGATATTTATCATCTGTTTTGATGTTAGATAGGTAGTGGATTTCCCATATTTTGACAGGAACGGTACTATCGACATCTTCTGGATAAACAGGCACAAATGCCTGGCTATGTGTGCCGCGAAAATATAGCTTAATAGCAAGGCTATTCCAGCCAATAGGTGGAATATATTCGGCTTTCTCAATCACACTTTCCTCATCAAAAGATAGAAGAACTCCACCATTTCCTAAATCAATCGCTTTTTGCGTTGGCATATCCATATCCAAAATAAAGTTTCGGGATACTTTTGTGCCGTCTCTAAACTGTGCCGTCACGATGCGTTTATCAGGTGTTGGTGCTGCAACGTCAATAAATTCCAAAAGAGTTTCTTGGAGTATCAACCGCATAGACGTTTCTGTAGTGTTTTCTGCATCTTGTCTAAGTTGATGTAAACTAAACACTCTGTCATCATTATCGTTACTACCGATAAACGAAAGAGTTCCAGTACGAGATGTGGTGCCCCATCTTGTAAGGAATAGGTGCGTGGCACCGTGCGTTTTAAGAAAAGAAAGTGCTTCTTGTTCAGTTTGCGCACAGAATACATGTCGGCAGTAAAGATGTATCCAATGCTGTAAAAAATGGTCAGTGTCAATCACATTTTTCACACCGCCAAAGACGTTTAGTTGGATACCATAATCCCAAATAGTGCTGACAACAGCATCTTGTGTGTTTTCTTTCAACCATTGATAGGCATCTTTCAATCCACCTTCACCAGGTATAGGACCTCGCAATTTGGAAGCGGCTGCCACCGAAAAATGTGCATGTCCTCCAAGAGGTGACCAAAATAGGATACCTATTAACGCAATGAGGGCAATACTCGCAGCTACCCATTGGTGCCAGCCTCGCAGGAATGCACCGGGAATTTTCTGGACAAGTCTCTGGACCAACGGTGCTGTAAACTCCCATAAAAACCATGCCGTGCCGTAAACAAGCGGTATGCTGATAAAGATGACATGGCGTTTTCCACTCCGAGCTAAACTGACCCACAACAAAAACCATGCAATTGCAGCAATCATCACTAACTCATTTTTATCTGACTTTTCTGCAATGTGCCGTAGACAGGCAAGTCCTAAAGCGATACACGTTAACCCAAGTGAAATGATAAAGAGCCTATCGCACCAGATATCGCCTATCCAGTTGTTCGTAATTTCTCTAAAAAAGGTAGTTAGAAAAAAGAAAACAAGAGGAATTTCAATAGAAAACCTTGCGGGTGTCCCAAGGCGGCGGCTACAGAGTATCAATCCGAGACTACCTAAAGCAAAGATAATCCCATAACGCAACTGCCAATACAAAAAATCTGGATTATCTAACTCACCAATACTTTGCATCAATCGGCTTTCGCGAAATGCAAAGGCAGTCATCTCAAATGTGTGTTTTTGAAAGAAAAAATAACAGAGACCGGCAGCAATAGCAAGCAATGTTAATCCCAAAGCAAGTTCCCGTGCGTGCTGGCGAAGCTTCTCAAAGTAAGTTAGCAGCAAGTATCTTATCCCGCGTAGTGCAAGCAACACTAACGGCGGTGCAAGCATGAGAGCGGCGATGTGCGTTGAAAAACTATAGCCGCTTCGATAAGCAGGACTCATAAGCAAGAGCCCCGGGACGAACATGAGCACCCAGAGAAAATATTCTTTCAGATGTGTCTCAGTATCGGTCGTGCAGAATTTCCAAGATTCTGCAGCAATAATGATTAAAACGAAGATACCGAAAGCTTCCCAACTCAATCCACCCAAGAAAACAGTGAAGCCGCAGAGTACAGTTCCGATCCATCTGCGCCACCCGGGTTCCATCCGTTCTTTCCATAGGTAACTGATGACTACCATTACCGCCATCATCCAACACCACGCATCCCTATCGCCGAAACCAGCCGAGCTTCGGTCAATACTGCCAGGTAACGTCGCGAGGAGTATACCGGCAGTGGCGGCGAATAGCACACCGTAAGCATGCATGAGGAAAAGCATCAATACACCAAGCCCAAGCGTAAAACAGACAGCGGGGGCGTAAAGTTGAATCTGATAGATCGTAATTTTGGGAGAAATCCAACCGATTGCTTTGTGTGCATAAGCAATGGCATAAGAAAAGAGAGAAAGCAGCTGCCCATTATCTCTACCGAGAGGTTGCCAGCGGTGTATGTCGCGGGCAGGCAGGTATCCTTCTTCCGAAATAGTGAGTGCCTGCCAATGATAGAGATACGGGTCATGTCCAGTGAACTGTCCCTCAGGTATCCGTTCCACACCCTGGATCCTAATCCAGAACGTGAGGAATAAGATACTGATGAAAAGCACGTAAGTTATCGTTTTACGAAGATAGGTAGGTATTTGCATTCGAACTCCTAATATCTTGTTACTGTGCTTGGAAATGAGCGTTACTTCACAGTTTCAAATCCTTATATGATCTTCTTGGGAACGAGGTTCCCAGTTGATTAAAGTAGACGCGAGCGACACATTTAGAGGATAATAAGGCAGATAATCAAAAAACTATCTGCCTTATGCAGTAGAACGCTGAATAGATTTACTTAACGTCTGACAAGCAGGTTAGAACGGTATATGGGTATAAGCCTCAGAACTTTGCCCATCAGCATCTGTTCCATAAATATTATTCCAAGCGGAGGCTGAATCTATGGCAGCGTGTATATCTGGTGCTTCTGGTAGATTATCACGGTAAGTAGATCGATCGGTACCCAGTGAAACACTACCACGAAACGAGCCGTTCCCACTTGAAGAGCCATCAAGACTTACAGAGTAATAGTAACCCCCTGAGAAGTTAGCATCACCTGAAGAGCTCATATATGTGGAGGCACTAAGAGACTCCGAATATGAGTCATCGTCGTTCTTGATTACATATGCGCTTGTATAGGAACTCGAAGATAGCGGCCCCTCGGACGCATACGCCTCACGCGTGATATAAGAATAATCATCGCTAATGAAAGATTCTTCGTACGTCCAATCATTTATTGATGCAATACCTATAATTGTGGTACCGCAGATGAGAGCGAAGACGAACGATAAGGTTATAAAGATACGAAACTTTTTCGTTTTCATGGTTATCTCCTTTTTAAATTAAGAAAATTGTAGGCATCAATACCAGGATTAGTGCCATCAATGATTGTAACTTCAGATGGAACGTCTCTATCAAGAATTCTACGAGTAACGATTTTCATAAAATCCTGTGGCATTTTAGATCCTTGTGGTATACCACTAAGTATGGCTACTGCACTCGGATCGCCAGTGACAGAGGTAACCTGCCTTTCGTTTGTATTTGGAAGGGTTTTCCATCTGATATAGACTGTATTCTTAAGGTTTGGATAAACCCTACCATTTTTGACGGTTGCTCCGACAATAGGTTCACCCTGTTCCTCAAGTTTTAACCAAACACGTACAAGTAGTTCACCATCCGCATCAAGATTATCCCAAGTCTTTGGAGACCATTTTGGAGGTAGCTCAGGATAAGGTCCAAATCCGTGTGGCGAAACGCGTATCTCTTCAGCGTTTTCTACGGTCGGTGGTAATTCCGATGAAAAACTCTCGGAATCCGTGTTCTCCGACACAATATCGGGAACGGTTGTTGTCTCTGGAGAGACAGGTTTATTTTTTACAGTTGTCTCGTTCGGCACGATATCCATCCGTTCAGTATGGTCTACGGATTTTTGCACATTTTGAGACAACTCCCATTGACGCAATATCTCAGCATTCTCTGCTAACTCTTGTTTCGCTTGTGTTACTTCGTTCTGATACCATAGATGACAACAAAAGGCAAAGACAACAAGGAAGCAAATTCCGCTGATAAACCATTTATTAAACAAGACATTACGCAACATGTTTACCCCATTATACAGACTGTTCAAGAGAAGCAGCATCTCTTCAAGATGATAAGTTTCTCCTTTATTTGATTCTTATACTATTCTGAATCAACAATCAGAAAAGGCATTCTCAGAACCAACATTCGATATTAGGATGCCTTTTATAGTTAAGACACAGTATAAGTTGGAAAGGGTGCATAGCAGAAAAATATTTAAGTTTAATCTAAAAAAATTGTAAGAAATTTTCAAAGGAAGGTCATTCGCTCAACACACCCAAACTGCTTGTTTCACTGAAACCTAACACACTAATATCTATACAAGTCTAAAGTCTAATTGGTATCCTATGCACCCTTTACCAAATTACACTGTGTCTTAACTATTAAAGGCATCCTATTACAACTTAGAAGGCAATCTAAATGAAATTGATTATCGGTATTGCACTGTTCCTTTTGATCTTTACGTGGGGGTGGCACCTCTTTCAATGGGTGTCTTTTCAACAAGCACCATTTGAAAATGAGGAAGAACTACCAACCAATGTTGTTTCTGTTGAAAGCGACACATGTAACCCACCTGATACCCGTCCACACGATGCATATATGTCCTGGTGGAACGAACAGATGCAAAAAGATGTGGAAACACCCAAATGATAGAGACGGAGGTAATACCAATTTGGCACATCTCCCACTTTTTATTTTTTATATCATGCACCCTTTCCAACTTAATACTGTGTCTTTAGTTATAAAAAGGGAACTGCCTTAAAAGTAGGAGGGAACTCCGATTCCCGACGACAAACGGGTCGCGATTCGGAGATCGCTCCTACAAAATATGAAAAGTCGTATTTTTAACAACAAAGCATAAGAGTCAAATGAATAACCAACACAAAGTTTTTGTCAGTTACTGTCATACCGAAGATCAAGACTATAGAGAACGTTTTGAAGAAATGTTTTCAGATGTCTATGGCATCCTGGTATCAGAGTCTATCGCAATGGGAAACATTAATGGGACGAAATTCTCAACAGCGCGGATTCGTCAATGCATACGGGATAAATACCTACGAGATTCCACTGTGACCGTTGTATTAGTAGGTGCTCATACATGGCAGCGGAAATCTGTGGACTGGGAAATCAGTTCCAGTCTACGTCAGACAGAATACAACACCCGTTCTGGACTTTTAGGGATTTTGTTACCAACATATCCAAGACCACCGGGTAAGCTCTACGTCCCCCCCACAATCCCGCCAAGACTGCACGATAACATCGTATGTGGATTTTCCAAAATCTATACTTGGAACGAGGAACCGTATACCGTCCAGTCATGGATACATTACGCCCACAAACGGAGAGCAGAGATACTGCCCGACAACTCGCGTGCTCCGTTTAAAAACAACTTATTGGGCGAAAAGTGGAACTAAAACACTTATTTTAGCAAAAAGGAGATTGAATATGCCTATTAACGGACTTCGACATATACGGGTAAAAGGTGAAGAAATACCTTGGCTTGAACGCCATCTGATTCTTGCCGAACATTTTGATAAAAGTCTCATGACAAAACTTTGGATTCGGAATAGAACCAATGGCGGACCTGAACAAGAGGCTGGCGGAGATTTCTATATACAGGATGGAAACCACCGCGCCCTTGTCTACGCTGTTCGTGTTGAATGTGGTGAAGAAAATTATGATGATGTTGAAGCACTACACAAGCAGACTAGTATAGGATTACATTTACTCAAAGAATCTATATTAGAAGTGCTTTATATAACCTAACTCAACGATGACGAGTGGGTCAAAGCTGCTCATGCCCATATACGAAGTAGTGCCAAGCGAAACCCAACTCACATATTAAAAGGAGAAAATATGAATTTAAATGAAATATTCCCAAAGATAAGTGATACTGAACATGCCAACAAGCTATTTTACAAGGCAAGCCGTTATTTTTGGAACAGTGATATTGAATCGCTTGAAAAATTACTCGAATCTAACCCTGATTCTCCAATTATTTTGCAATTCATTACACTTTACAATTCGAGAATATTGCTTGATAAATAGTTTTATAATGTGTTTCCTCCTTCCCACGCGCACGTGTGCTACCGCAGCACATGTGCGCGTGTGCTGCGGTTCGGTTAGGAAACCGAACCTACCGCCTTGTAGATATTGATGCACCCACAAATCTATAGTATACTATTGCCAACACCACATCCAAAAGGAAACACACATGGCAATAAAGAAATCCCAACTCTACGCATCACTCTGGCAAAGCTGCGACGAACTCCGCGGCGGAATGGATGCCTCCCAATACAAAGACTACATCCTCACGCTGCTCTTTATGAAATATGTCTCCGACAAAGCAGAAAGAAATCCATATCAGGTTATTCAAGTGCCTGAAGGTGGCAGCTTCGCCGATATGGTGGAATTGAGAGGTAATACAGAGATCGGCGATAAGATTAACAAGATTATCGCTAAATTCGCTGAAGCTAACGAACAGATAAGCGATTTTAATCAAGCAGACTTCAACGACCCCAGCAAACTCGGTAGAGGTCAAGAGATGGTGGACCGCCTCTCAAAACTGATCGCTATCTTTAACAATCTGGACCTCGGTGCAAACAGAGCGGAAGGTGATGGCCTGTTAGGTGATGCCTATGAGTATCTGATGCGCCACTTCGCTACCGAATCCGGCAAAAGCAAAGGGCAGTTCTACACACCCGCAGAAGTCTCTCGCATTATGGCGAAAGTTATCGGCATCGGCGCGGATACGAAAAAGAGCCATACAATATATGACCCAACATGCGGTTCCGGTTCACTGCTCATCAAGGCAACGGATGAAGCACCGCGCGGGCTATCTGTCTATGGACAAGAGAAGGACAATGCTACCTACGCCCTCACACGCATGAACATGATCCTCCACAACAACGCAACCGCAGACATAAAGCACGGCAACACACTCGCAGCCCCAGAATTCACCAATGATGACGGACTTGATACCTTTGACTTCGCTGTCGCCAATCCACCCTTCTCAGACAAAGCGTGGACCACCGGACTCATCCCTGCTCACAAAGAAATCCGAGAGATATTGAGCCATGAGTTGTTTGAACCCGAAGATTTAGAAAGCTTGGCTACTAATCCAAGTTATAATTTTCGCACTTAATTTGCACAACTTAAACTTTCCAGTGTTATTGATGATTTCACTGCTTCTGAAATTGCAGATGCTGGTAAAGGTGTTGGTTTTCTTGTTCAATTATCAGAAGACGGTAAACAGATCGTTTTCCCATCAAAAAAGTCTGATGCTTATGATCTTCTGCGATTTCTCAATGATGGTTATGTGAGAGGTGTTATAACAAAAATACCTTACATAGCCAACTCTAAAAGGAAAATAGAGACATAATTGGAGGAAGAATTTGGTTATTGATATTATTATGCAAAAATACAGCATGAGCATAGACGACGTGTTGAATGTGCAAGCGGTGTACGGTGGTACCGTCACCATCGCCGCCGTCCTCTCCGATATGGACGCCGAGAATCGCCGCATTGGAACAACGCAGAGACAAAACCATCGCCATCAAACAAGGCATGATGCAGCAGCTCCTCACGGGCAAAGTGCGGTTATTGAAATCAGACCGGTAGGAGGGAATTCCGATTCCCGACTACAAATAGGTCGTGATTCGGAGATCGCGCCTACAAAGAAAGAGACACACTGTAGTTTTGAAATCAGAATAAATTATGGGTATAATATTTATAGATAAGTCTTTTTTAGGAGGTGTAAACAATGACAATTAAATCTATAGAACAAGACTTTATTGAAAAAGTATCAGAAATGGTTCAGGTTATACCTGATGGCAAAGACCGATTTCGTGTGTTTACTCCTTTTAGATTTGACGACGGTGACCATATATCCATTGTTTTGAAAAAAGAGCAAGGGGGCTGGATGCTTTCAGATGAAGGGCATACCTATATGCACCTTACCTACGATGTGAAACAGAGCAAGTTGTTCAGTGGTAAACGCTATCAAATTATTTCAAATGCCCTGGATACATTTAACGTTGAAGATCGTTTTGGAAAGTTAATTTTAAGAGTTCAAGACGGTCGATTTGGCGATGCATTATACGCTTTTGCCCAAGCACTTGTCCGAATAGGGGACGTGTTATGCTTGTCAACAGAACGAGTCCAATCCACATTTATGGATGACTTCCAATTGCTTCTTGAAGGAATTATTCCAGAAAACCGTAGGAAATTTGATTGGCACGATGAAGACCACGATTCCGACAAAAAATACACAGTAGATTGTCGAATCAATGGATTGCCTGAACCTATTTTTGTATACGCCCTTTCTAATAATGATAGAATCCGAGATACCACCATCAAAATACAAAAAGTCAGACAGTGGGAAATTAATTTTCATCCTTTGTGTATTTTTCAAGATAGAGAAACTGCTAATCGACAGGTAGTTGGTCGTTTTGACGATGTGTGTATGGAGCATTTCCCTAACATGGAGCATTTCCCTAACATGGAAGCAGATCGGAGCAAAATCATAACTTATATAAAAGAAAGAATCTAAGTTGATGCCCCAGGCCGGTAGATGCGGTTTCCCAACCGCATCGGGTCCATCCCAAACACCCAAAACCGACTATTCCGACTCCTTCCGTGCATAAGGCGAACCTTTTGTCCTTTGGTTTGTTTGAAACCCAGGACCCAAACGTTCAAGTAGCCGATCTGTCGTGTCAAGAAGACGCTGACTCAACGTATCATACATCTTCAACATAGACAAATATTCCTTATCCGTTTTAGGCGTTTTGACCCTCGCTGCTGTAATCGCAGTCTCCAATGTCTCCAGCTGCTCCGAAATCTTATCAATCTGGCGTTCCATAAGCGTCGTGCTGCGATTGACCACCGTTTCATAATGATTTCTGATTGTATCAACCTTCGCCTCAAAATGAAGATCAAAAAGCTCTTGATATTTCGTTGCCGCGAACCGAGAACTTGACGGATCAGCCGAGCGAAGCTGCTCCCCAATCGTAGTCCGCATTTCACGCGCTTGCTTTTCATCCGCAGCTGCCTGTTCGCGCAATATATCATCTGTCTCCATAAAATACGATACAATACTTGAACGAGAATAACCTTCAGCAAACATCTCAACTGCCTGTTCCAGCTGTTTCTCTGTTAATTTCATGATGTAAACCTCCAAAAAAGTGGGTAAATATGGGTAAAAACGGGAATCTTTTCCGATACCGTTCTGCTTTTACCCAAAAATTACTTATGCCAAACATATTCTTTTGTAAAATTTATTATAACATAATATAATAACATTTGTCAAATAAAATTTTACTTAATAATTGATTTTTTATCTCGTTTGTGGTATATTATAAAATATAGTGAACTTTGATAAACCTATTTTGGAAACATAACGGACAATAGAAGTTGTGCATAAAAACATCGCAAACTAAATGAAGATTAAGAAAATAAATCGGTAATTTGGCGAGGTTAGGAAACCTCGCCAGCCGGGAGTACATTTGCCTCGTACGGATAGAAAATTACCGAATCAATAAATTAATCTTCATACAGTTTGCGGTACAGATAAGGTGGTGATAATTCATGCTTGAAAGACGCTTGGAAGGACTCTGGAGAGATTTACAAGGCAAAAAACCGCATCTACCAGATTTTCTTTCAGAAATCCGATTGGATGGTATCCGAGGATTTAAGAACCTGCGCGTCGTATTCGACTATCCAGTCAGTGTCATCGCCGGTGGAAACACTACCGGTAAATCCACAGTGTTGTTTGCGGCAGCATGTGCCTATAAGGTGCCGGGAGCAGGCGTTAGGGATTATGTGCCATCCACACTTTTTCCTGATTACCGCCCTAAATTTGGGGAACGGGAGGATGTACGTCAAGAGGTTACAATAGAGTTCAATTACCTAACGTTTGACGGACTACTTTCTATGCGTTGGCGGCGCGGTAAAGGCTGGAATCGGAGTTTTTTAGGTCGTCCAAACGCCAGTCAACCGGAACGGCAGCTCTATCTTAGAACGCTGCTGCAGGGGAACGCGCGATCCTTCGGCTGTCACAAGAAATCACACAACTTCAAGGCGCACTCGTCTTAATTGACGAAGTAGAAGCAGGGCTACATCCTTGGGTACAGCAGCTGCTTATGTTGCATTTACAGCAGCTTGCACTCCGCAACGATCTGCAAATTATTGTGACATCTCACAGTCCAGTCGTTCTCGACTCAGTTCCTCTCAACGGTAAGATATTTTTGGACCGGGATGATGAATCTGGTGAAGTAGTGGTGCGCCCGGCATACCGAGACTTAATTCAGAACGCACTTTATGGACGTTCCAACGAGAAGATCAAACTACTCTGCGAAGACGAAATCGCTGAAGGTATTTTGGAAGGTGTCTTTGACCTCTTGTCACCACAAGAGGGAATCACGCGAGATGCAGTCGACATTGGACGCGACACAGGAGCAAACGAGTTTCCAATGCGCGCCCGTTCTTTAGCAAAATTCGGTCAACTTCAAGATACTATCTTCATTCTTGATGGAGACCAACGCGGTGGTGAAATAGAAAACAAAATAAAAAACGCTGCAGGACCTGGTGTCAACATCTCAATACTGTTTCTTCCCGGCAGAGAGTCACCGGAAAGCTGGATGTGGGACAAGCTAAAAAACATCCGTCCTAACGTTTTAATTGACAAACTGGGAATTGAGCGTTCAGTTCTAACAAACACAATGAGCCGATTAGATGCTATTTACGACTCAGCATCCGATACACCTTCAGAAATTGCGAAAAACAAATTCCGAAGTTTATCCGAGGAACTTCGGAGAGATGAAACGGAAGTATCCCGGATCGTCGCACGTTCTGAGGCAGATAACAGAGACAGCGATATTCAACCCCTCGTGAATGATTTGCGAGGAATTTTAAGACAATGGCGCGGGTAATCATAGGGAATCAACACAATTGACATACTCACCGTGCTAAAGCGTGGGAGATTCTTAGCTCTTATATGGGTAGCAAAAGTTGCTGCCAAACGGCTTTTCCTGCTTCAACGTTCAGTGCCTCTTTTCCTGAACTTTTGCGAGGTCTTATATGAACTCCACAAGCGTTTAGCCTCTCGGCATGCCCTGCCGCGAGTTTGGGTTTTAGAAACCACTTGGTTTTTGTGGTTTGAAAAGCCGTTTGGAAGCAACTATTGATATTCTTTAGACGTTTCGAATAGCAAGGCGAGGTTTTGTAGCGGAAGATTTGATAAACTCATAACTCTAACCGTGTTAAGCAGATATTTGAGAAAAAAGGCGGTAAGTAACACAAACGAGATTTTATCGTTATTGTGTTTTGACTTGGTATTTATCCTGTATCGTTGGAGACCGCGAATAAATAGGTTCGCCAGGTTGCGGCGGTAGATCTTGATATCCTCTAAGGGTATCTGCGACTTCTTCCCACATAAGACGTATCTCTTTTCGCTTCTGTTCTACGAGCTGATGTGTGTTAATAGTTGGCATATCTTGGACGAGCCCGCCCAGATTAATTTCTGTCCATTTCTCAATCCACTGTTTCCATGTTTCAACAGGTAGTTTTTCTGCTTCTTCTTGAGCATGTGTTGTGCTAAGTGGGTGCAATTCCAGACGTACTGCCTCTTTCCTTTCTTGGTGAATATGCTTTATAGAAAGCGTGCATCCTAATAGGATAAGAATGGAGATGATGATCAAAATAACTCTGTGATTCATTTTTACCTCAAATTTCTGCCAGCATTTTATCACCTTTTACTCTGTGGGCTCTGTTGCAAGGTATTTCGCGTCCTTTTTGATGTTAGGTGGATAATGAATCTTCCAGATTTTGGAGAAGTCAAACCATATCTCTTTTTGTAATCTTAAATCTTCTCTTATTGAATATGTGGGTTCAAATGCATCGGATGGTTCTTCACGTATGTATAATCGAACGATTAGACTATTCCAACCGATGTGAGATAGGTAATATGCTTTTTGGAGATTGCGTCTGGCATCTAAATAGAGAACGACTCCGCCATTTTTGCCATCCACGGTATTTGATGTTTTTTCTTTGAGGTAACCTATGAACGCTACATAAGGAAGTGTTACTTTTTGACCATCTTTTGTGTGTGCTGTGAGGGTTAACGGGGATTCCTCAGACTCTATATCTATCTTGTTAAATAGTGTATTATCAGGATTTAAGAGTTGTTTCGTTTTTCCATTTTCTGTTTTTGTGATCTGTAAAGGTTTAGGCAAGAAAAATCGGTCTTTGTGTACATCACTTCCAAGTTCTGAAAAAATGTGAGTGTTGAGAACTTCCCTTTGATTAAACATCAGATGCGTTGCTTCGTGTGTATAAAGAAATTCTAATGCTTCTTTTTCAGATTGGGCGGCGTAGACGTGTCTAAAAAAGAGATGTATCCAGTGAGGTTGGTAGTGGTCAGGACCGATAATTGTTTTGACTCCACCGAGTACGTTGAGCTGATTTCCGTATTCCCAGTTTGCAGCGACAACATCGGTTTCTTCAAGTGTTTCTGTAACCCATTTGATAGTTTTTCCCATCAGCCCGTCTCCGGGAAGTGGATTTCGGAAGCGTTCAGCAGCATGGATCGACCGTCTTGTGTGTGCGCCGGCAGGATGCCAGAATAACAACAAGGATAACACTGCTACCGTGATGCTGGTCGCGAAAACATTTCGTATACTATTTGATTTTAAGAATGTGGGTGTGAACTGGAAATTAGTTATTTTCTTACCAAGTCCTTCGCCACAATGCCCCGCTGCTTTAGCACGGGGATGTAGTGGCGACAAAAAGATTTGACATTTAGTAGAAATTGTGATATGCTATATTCACATCGTTTGTGGTGGATTTGACCTTCCGCTTGGAAGTGCCACCACACCATTTCAAAGTGGCATAACGATGTAAAGGCATAACGATGTATATCACAAAACAGAGAATTAAACATAAAAGAACTCAACAATTAGACGGCCTTGCAAGAGAAAGCGGTCGTTGCTACTCTAAAGTGGTCTCACTTGTTAGAAAGACAAAATCTAAAAAGGGTTTTTGGCTTTCTAAAGGTGCTGTTCAAAAATATATGCGTCATAAAAACTATGCTTTGCATTCTCAATCTATACAAGCATGTGCTGATAGTTATTTTGATGCGCTGAAAGCGTATTTTGAAGTCAAGAAGTCTACCGTTGAAGCAAAGCCACCTAAACGAATAAGAAAATATTTTAAGGTGCGTTGGAAATCAGGTGCGATTCGTCTAAAAGGTCAAACTCTGATACTCTCAAACGGTAATGGCAGAGAACCTGTTATCCTTAACAATATCTCCGAAAAACCTAAATATGTTGAGATGCATTTCAAACGTGGACACTACTATTTTGCCCTTGTCTATAAAGTTGATATTCCTCCGAAACAAGAAACAGGTATCACTGTTTCTGTTGATATGGGCGAAATACACCCGATTGTGAGTTTTGATGGCAAACGCACCACGATCTATAATGGTCGGTTTGTCCGTTCTATAAAACGCTATAGAGAGAAAACCAAAGCAGATTTTCAATCTAAAATGGACACATGCAAGAAACGATCTCGGAAGTGGTATAAACTTTTGAAAAAGAAACGCAAGACTTTGGAAAAGCTTGATGCACAACTCCAAGATGCTGAACACAAAATCACTTCAAGGTTTATATCCGACTGCCAAAGAGCGAAGGCGGATACAATTGTGATTGGAAATCTTACGCATATCAGAGACAATATCAACTATTCCAAAAAATCTAATCAGAAACTACACCAATGGACTTTCTCAAGAATCTCTGAAAAGATAAAGTATAAAGCCGAATTAGTTGGCATAAAAGTCGTTTCTGTATCTGAAGCATATACCTCACAAACTTGTTCACAATGTGGACATAGAAAGAAACCGAATAATCGCAACTATCACTGTTCAAAATGCGATTTCAAATATCACAGAGACGGTGTCGGTGCGATAAACATTCACAATAATGTATCTGGGGTGACAAATACCCCTGTTAGTCGGGACATTGGCAGTCCCCTCGGTGTCAGATTCAACTGGCACCTCAGTCGTCTTGGATTAAACCCAAGAAAAGTTGCTATAAGCAACTCAGAATCACCGAAGCTTTAGCTCGGTGAGTATGTCAATGAGTCCATTTGCAAGTGCATGTATAACCACTGCAGTAAAGAAAGTGATAGCAACTCCAGTAAAAAAGTCGTATCGTTTTGCGTCCCGTGCAAGTGTGACCCAACAGAAAAACCATGTGCAAAAAGCAACGTAAAGAATGTCCTTTGGTAGATGTGTTTTGCGCCGCCATGCATGTATCAGGAACCCGATGCCAACACTGCCAACAGCGGCAAAAAAGAGCGTGTTATCAAGCGGGGTTTCAAAAAGTTTTATGTAGAGTAAATCAACTGGTTCTCGGAAAAAAGTTGTAAGAATAAACAGGCTAAGTGGAATAGCCAAAAGGATGTGTCGGAATCTATTTCGGGGGTGTATTCCAGTGAGGAGGAACCCGATGCTGCCGCATAGAAATACGCCACCGAACTTTATATACCAAAACTTGTAATTGGGACTTTGTAATTCTCCAATGGTTTGCATGAGTCTGTTTTGACTGAAAGGGAGCAGTGTGTCAAGTGTGTTGAGTTTTCTCAAAACAGTAAAGAGTGCGATTGTAAGTGTGATAGTTGTGAGAATGAGGGCGATGTTTCGTGAGTGTTGTAAGAGATGTTTTGAAAACAGCATTTTGGTGAGTAGCAAATAGCGGCATGCACGCATTGCCAAAAGTGTTAGCGGTGGTATGATTACAAAGGTGAAAAGATGTGTACTAAAACCGCCGCCACCGCCACGATAGACAGGAGAAACAAGGATAAGCAGCGGTACGAATATTAACGTCCATAGGACATAATATGCTAACCCTTCTTCTGTTTCAGAAGTTAGAAACCGCCAGAGTTCAACACTCATGATAATGACGAGGAAAATGCTAAACCCTATCCAAGATAACCCACCGATGCATACGCTAAGGCTACTTGCCAGTGTCCAAAAGAGTTTGTGGCGAGAGTGTTGTGTCTGGAGTGCTTGGAGATAAGTAGTAACTGCAAGGATGCCTATGAGTAGACACCAACTGTCTCGGTCACCGAAACCGGCTGCGCTGCGGTCTATCGTCCCAGGAAGCGTTGCTAACAACACACCGATGATGCCTGAAAAGAGTAACCCAAACTGATGATAAAAAAAGAGCATCAACACACCGAGTCCAAGGGTAAAACAGACTACCGGCATATAGACGCAAACATGATACAGTGAAACTTTTGGGAAGAAACGTGCAATTACTTTGTGCGAATACGCAAGCACATAACCATAAAACGGAAGTGTCTCTGTCAAATCTTTGCCGATGGGAACCCAACGTGACATATCTCGGTCTGGTAGGATACCGTGTTCTGAGATGAGTTGAGCCTGTTTGTAGAAGAAATAACCATCGGTATCGGTGAATTGTTTGTCTGGGATTCGATCAACCCCTTGGATACGGACCCAGAACGCTAAGCAGAGAATACTACTACACAGTAGAAGTGCTGCACAACGGGAGAGTGTGAAAAAATTCTGGAGGTGTAATATAATCGGTTTTCCATCCATATTTTAGCATCAGCCACAGTTCACTTGTCATTAAGGTTTGGTATTGTCCTGTTAAGTTTTATTTTCTATCGAGTGTTTTGAGTTTTCCCCAGACGGTGGTGAGTCGGTTTGTCGGTTCAACAGCAAACGTTGTGTTTCCCAATTTGAAACCTGGTAGCCCATTTTCAAACATGTCCATGTCCTCCATATCCTCCAAAATTTGTTCAGGATGTCCACCACCATCAGCTCGGATTACAAAATGCTCTGTTTTTTTCTTCTGTTTATTGTGTTTTCTATAGACAAGATACTTCTCCGTAGGCCATTTGAGACCGCTAAATCTCAAATTGCCATTAGGATCATCTGGTAACAGATGGGGATATAGGGTCTCAAGTGAAATAATATCAAGTTCAACATTAGGTTCAAGGGTGGGCTGATAGATAAAAGCAAGTGTTTTACCATCAGCCGAGAAAGCAGGAACCACATCCATCTTGTCTTTAGTGATCAGTGAATCTTCTCCGGTGCGGAGATTGTGAAGAAAAAGACCCGTGCCAAACCGATCTACATATATAAACTGCTCACCATCGGGCGACCAAAGGAAAAAACCTATTGACCCTTCTTTTAATAGTGTGGCTTGTGGTTTTGCTTTCTCGATTTCATCACTCGGCATGAGATAGAGCCCTATAATCACCCCTGGAAAGGCATTTGCATGTGAGTTTCTAAAGAGTATATCACCGTTGGGTGAGATGCTAACACTCCTTATAGGATTAAATCTATTCTTTGAAGTGCCAACGCCTACAATTTACATGTAACCAGCGCTTACATATAAGCATGCTTTACAAACAAATATAACTTACATGTAACCAACCTTTACAAATAAACGTATCTTACATATAAATATTGCTTTCACATAAGCAGTGTAGACATGTAAACATGGAGATACAAATGAAAACGGTTGCTATCTTGTCTCGGAAAGGTGGAACAGGTAAAACTACCATCGCGACCAATCTTGCAATCGCCGCGGAAAAGGCAGGGCACACAACTGCGTTAATTGACCTTGACCCGCAGGCAAGCGCTGCAAAATGGGGAGATAGTCGTAACGGGGATACGCCTGCGGTGATTTCTACACACTCGGAGCGATTACCCAAAATATTGCAACTCGCAGTAGACAACGGGGCGACGTTCGCTATTTTGGACACCGCCCCACATACCGAAGCCTCCGCTTTGGATGCAGCGCGTGCAGCAGAGATGGTGGTAATTCCGTGTAAGCCGGCACTTATAGATTTACAGGTAGATTTACAGGCAATAGGCTCAACAATAGATGTGATCCGTTTAGCGAAAACACCAGCACGGATAGTATTCAACAGTGTGCCTTCGCGTGGCGATCTAACAGCACAAGCAAGAGAAGCCGTTGGTATTTACGATGTGCCGTGTGCGCCATGTGAACTTGGGCATCGGATTGCTTATGTGCATGCATACAACGCAGGGCTTGCAACACAGGAGTTTGAACCGAGCGGAAAAGCATCTCGTGAAGTGCAAGCACTATACGATTATTTGGCAAGTGAAATGGATATATAGGAGGCAATTATGTCACAAAATAAGAAAGTGAATCTCGCAAAAGTCTTTAAGGAAAATGAAGAACATGAGGAAACAAGCACAAGCGAAACCCCCGAATCAACATCCGTCAACGAGAATATCGCGCCGTCGCGCCGCGGTAAGAAAAATATCTCTGGATATTTTGCGCCGGAGGTGCATCGGCAGTTGCGAGTAATTGCTGCGGAAGAAGATAAAAACCTTCAAGAAGTATTGGGGGACGCTCTGAACACATTCTTTGAGCGTAAAGGTAAACCACCAATCGCGTAAAGGGACAATGACTTTACCAATTGAAAAGAAAACAACGCGATTCGATCTTTACGTTGATGAATCTGGACAAGATACCAAAGGTAAATTATTCGTTGTTGCTGTAGTTGCGGTAGAAAACAGCGACGAGGCTCAGCTGCGTTGCGAATCTTATGAGAAATCATCAGGTAAGGGAAAAGTCAAGTGGCGATCCGCACAGAGAAAAAGACGTTTGGCTTATCTGCGGACTGTAATATCGGATGCATCTCCTCTTGAGATTATCTTGCTCTATAGTGTTTTTCGCCAAACAACAGATTATGACGCAGCGACAATTGAAGGGATCGCTAAAGCAATTCGCAGGTTGCGTGTGCCTTGCTCTAATATATATGTCTATATTGATGGTCTCGCTAAATCAAAATGTAATACTTACAAAACCCGATTGCGCCAACTTAGCTGTCCGGTGAAAAAGGTACGTAGTATCAGAAAAGATGAAAACGACTCTCTCATACGGTTAGCAGATGCCCTGGCAGGTGCTTCAGCAGAGATGCTAAAATATCAAGAAGACGAACTTAGCGAACTATTTTCTCAAGCAAAGCGAAGTGGAACGATTGTAGAAGTTTAAAACAGAAAACCACCCTCGTGAGGGTGGGTAACCTATTCCCCCAGCCGGCCGGGAGACAGCTTAGCCTACGCAATAGTCTTCGGCTACACTTTTACTTCTGGTCTTCGACAGAAAACCACCTCAATGTGAAGGTGGACAACCTATCCTATCGACCGGTCAACAGGCAGCATGGCATACGCAACAGTTTTCGGCTGCTATTTTACTTCTGGTGTCTATTACAAAGTATACATTATTTTGTGGGTAGTGTCAAGGCGTTTTAGCAACACCCCAGAGGTATCTGTTTCATCTCTTACCTAAATGCTTACATGCAAACATTTCTTTCACGTTTTCATATTTGTATTGTTTACATGCAAGCAATGTTCACTTATAAGCGCTGATTACATGCAAGAATGGTATTTGATTTTTTTGATAATTGTGATACACTAAATCTCATATTCCACAAACAGAGGCTTTGACGTGCCAGATAACAACCCATCCTTAAAGTCCGGTATTCGAGACAACTTACTTCGCGCCACAGTCTACGACTTTTTAAAACAGGAAATCCAGGACGGTTCCGAACTCTCCATCGTATCCGCTTATTTCACCATTTATGCCTACGAAAAGATGCAAGACCACTTGCATAACATAGAGGGACTCCGCTTCCTTTTTGGAGACCCCGATTTTGTCAAACGGATGGATCCAAATAATACAGACAAAAAAGCGTTTGACATAACGGATACAGGCTTAGCACTCAATCAGCAGCTCCGCCAGAAACCGATTGCCAGAGCCTGTGCAGAATGGATAAAAGAGAAGGTGGAAATCCGCACGACCCGTGAATCAAAACTTATCCACGGGAAAATGTATCATATCAACAATAATGGCGTTGACAAAGCCATCTTAGGCAGCTCAAACTTTACCGTGCGTGGACTCGGACTCAGTTCAAATAGTAGTAACATTGAACTCAACCTGGAGGTGGATAGCGATCGCGACCGTAATGATCTCAAGGCGTGGTTCGATGAACTCTGGAATAACGATGAACTTGTTGAAGATGTTAAAGACAAAGTGCTGGCAAAATTGAAACAGATAGGACAAGATAACCCACCAGAACTTATCTATTACAAAACCTTATACGAACTCTTCCGTGAAGAGATTGAAACCCGACAAACGAATGAACAAACCCTTGAAGATGTCCATCTGTATGATATGAAAATTTGGGAGAAGTTGTATGCCTTCCAAAAAGATGGTGCGAAAAGCGTTATTGCTCGGCTGTTACGACACAACGGGTGCATCTTGGCTGATAGTGTCGGTTTAGGAAAAACATACACTGCACTGGCAGTTATTAAGTTCTTTGAACTACGGAACGAACGCGTACTTGTCCTCTGTCCGAAAAAACTGCGCGAAAACTGGGCACTCTATCCAGCATACAACGCACAAGCCTCCAACGAATTTCTTGATGATAAATTTACTTACACCGTGCTATCACATACAGACCTGTCGCGATATACCGGAGAAGCCGGTAGCGTGAATTTGGAGAATTTCAATTGGAGTAGTTTTGATCTCATCGTTATTGATGAATCACACAACTTCCGCAACGACAGCAAACCGCGTCAGGATAAAGACGGTAATTTTCGACATACCCGCTACTCCCGATTATTAGAAGAGGTTATCAAGGAAGGCACAAAAACCAAAGTGCTAATGCTTTCCGCTACACCGGTGAATACCTCACTCACCGACCTCCGCAACCAGATATATCTGATGACCGAAAAACGCGAGGATGTTTTTAGAAATACTTTGGGAATCAGTAATATCCGTAACCTAATACAACAAACACAGAAAGCGTTCAAAACGTGGGAAGAAGAAGGGACAAGAAATAAGACAGAATTATTCAAGACTTTAGGTGCAGACTTTTTCCAACTTCTCGGTGGCGTGTCTATTGCGCGTTCACGTAAGCTTATCAAAAAATACTATGCCGAAGAGATAGAAAAAATCGGTAACTTTCCTAAACCGCAAAGACCGACAAATCGCCATCCACAGGCAGACCTGACGGGTGAACTTTCATACCACGCATTGGCAGATCAGATCGGTGAGTTCGAGCTATCTATCTATAGACCTTCCAGCTATGTTGTGAGTGAAACAGCAAAACAACGGTTGGCTGATGAGAAAGAGCGACTCCGTTTTAATCAGGCGGATAGGGAGAAATTCCTCATCGGAATGATGCAGACCAACTTCCTCAAACGTCTGGAAAGTTCTGCACACTCTCTCTCCGAAACCCTTGAGCGCACCATCGCCAAACATGATGATATGTTAGCGAAAATAGAACGTTTTGAGCAGGACAAAGATATACAGGACGCACAAGCAGATGTCCTCCCTGATGACGATGAAGACGACGAGGAGTTTTTGATCAATCGTGCCAGAAATCCGTACCATCTCAAGGAACTGGATTGCACTCGATGGAAACAGGACATTCTCAAGGATAAACTGACCTTAACCGCGGCGTGGGATAAAGTCAAGTCCATCACACCAGAAAGAGATGGAAAATTGAAAGAAATTAAAGCAGATATTCGGAATAAGTTGCTTAATCCGAGGAAAGACAAGAAAGGGAACATAAATCGTAAGTTACTCATTTTCACTACCTTCAAAGACACTGCAGAATATCTGTATGAAAACTTATCTGAACTTGCCTCGGAGTTGAAGCTTGAGACGGCAATGGTTTCGGGGGACAAGACACAGACAACCTGCGGACAAAACAACTTCAACGCTATTCTCACAAACTTCGCACCGTGGGGCAGGTTGCGTAAGGAAAACACAGACGACAACATTGATCTTCTCATCGCTACGGACTGCGTTTCTGAAGGGCAAAACCTTCAGGATTGCGATACTGTGATCAATTACGATATACATTGGAATCCTGTGCGTATCATTCAACGGTTCGGACGGATTGACCGCATCGGTACTCGCAACACAGAGATAAAGATGATTAACTACTGGCCCACTGAAGACATGGAGGTCTATTTACGTCTCCGAAACCGTGTTGAATCCCGCATGGCACTTGCTGATGCAACCGCAAGCGGTGATGATGACCCGTTGAACGAATTGACTTATGAACAGGCACAGATGGAACTCAATTTTCGTGATAAGCAGTTGGCGCAGCTCCGTAAAGATGTTATTGATTTAGATGACCTCTCTGATGGTGTGGTGTTGAGCGATTTCACGTTAGATTATTTCTTTGCGCAGCTGCTGAAGTATCTCGAAAGAAATAGAGCGAAACTTGAGGCAACGCCCGAAGGTGCTTACGCTGTTACCAACAACGAGAGTAACCCTACCGAAAAAGGCGTTATCTTCTTTCTCCGCCTACAAAATGCCAGCGATAACAAACAGGAGAAAACCGCCAGTCCCATCCATCCCTACTATGCAGTTTATATCCGAAACAGTGGCGATATCCGTTACGGGTGTATCAATGCGAAACAGGTGTTGGACCTGTTTGAGACATCTGCTGTTGGTAAAGAGGACGCAATAGATGAATTGTGTCTGTGGTTTGACCAAGAGACAGAATACGGTGATAACATGACACATTACAACAAGCTTTTGGACTCGGTTATTACGCACATCACACGGTCGCATACGAGGACACAAACGCAAAGTATAAGGAGTGGTAGCCCACGCGACACCAAACTTACCCCAGCATCTAATGCTCCAAAAGGGACAGGTGATTTTAAATTGGTGACGTGGTTGGTGATTGCATGATTGTCCGAATCTTAGATGCCACGGATCTTAAGATTATGTGTGTTCGTAATCGCGCAATTCATTGCGCCTCTTACATTCTGTAGGAGGGATTTGTAATCCCGATTATTTTCTGAATCTCGGATTACACGGATGACGTGGATTTTTGTTGACGTTACATCTCAATTTATGATATATTCTGCTATGGGGAACAACATGAATAAACATCGCGGTAGTAACTTTGATGATTACCTTAAGGAAAAAGGCATATCGGAGGAAGTCTCGGCACTCGCGCAAAAAAGGTGGGAAACTTTACATGCAGAAACACCAAGCGAAGTTCCTGATAGTTCTCCAGGTTATATAAAGAGGCTTTTGCTCCGACTTCGACACATATTTAATCATCTATTTTCATAGTTGAGACCTATTTTACAAATGACTAAGATAACAATGGAGTGGCGCAATTGCCGCTCTTTTTTTGTAGCACTGGTAACATAATGTATGGACAAAGACGCAATCAAATCCGCCTT
This sequence comes from Candidatus Poribacteria bacterium, assembly GCA_965261435.1. Classification (GTDB taxonomy): domain Bacteria; phylum Poribacteria; class WGA-4E; order WGA-4E; family WGA-3G; genus MSPOR6. The sequence goes on along the minus strand of CBDHDL010000007.1, from coordinate 80,421 downwards.
AGCAGCAATGCACACCGGCGATCTATTAGAACAATCAAAACATCTCCTATCCACCTTGGGATACCGCAGTGATCTCACCCTGGACCTTTCAGGTACTGTGGACGATTTTTTTGACGAATTCCCAGCACTAAACCAGAACACCAAAACTGAAAAGCATTTTCGTGAAAACGCGGAATCCGCACAAATCATTTTCCAATTTACGAAAAGCGAAATAACAGAGGTTAAGTCCGGATCTTTTGACAAAGGAAATACACAATGTTTCCTATTCTGTGCTGTTGAATTGAAAAACAATGACTACTCCCGCACCAAGTACGCCGAGTTCACACGAGAGATCAATAAACGTCTATTCGCCCCGACTGTGATTATATTCCGCGCAGGAGAACATCTAACGATTGCATTCGCTGATCGCCGTCCAAACATAACCGACGAGAGTCGTGATGTACTTGGACAGGTCACCCTCATCAAAGACATCCGGCTTGCCAACCCGCACCGCGCACATCTGGATATCCTCTCCGAACTCTCACTTGAACAGTGTATTAAATGGATGGATGACAACAGAAAATCGCAAAACTTTGACGGGCTGTTGGCAGCATGGCTCGCAAAGTTAGACACAGAGGAACTTAACAAACAGTTCTATCGGAAGCTGTTTGCGTGGTATGAATGGGCGGTTGACGACGAGGATGTTAAGTTCCCCACAGACGAGAACCGCGTCATCAAACGAGAGGAACACGTCATCCGACTCATCACGCGCTTGCTCTTTATCTGGTTTATCAAGGAGAAAGGACTGGTCGCAGAGGAACTTTTCAATAGACATGAAGTGCTTGAGTTGCTAAATGAGGATAACCTTGAGAACGGGGATTCATACTATCGCGCAGTGCTACAAAACCTCTTTTTTGCAACACTAAACACCGAGATAGACAAGCGCAAGTTTAGCACTGTTGGCTATACCACCAACCGCGATTTCTCTCGATACCGATACGAAGCACAAATGCAAGACCCCGATAACTTGTTGGCACTGTTTGCCAAAACACCTTTCATCAATGGCGGTTTGTTCGATTGTTTAGATACTTGGGAAGCAACAGGTGAAAATAGTTACCGAATAGACTGCTTTTCTGATAATCAATTCCATAAGTTAAGCATTCCGAACCGCTTCTTTTTTGACGAAAACAGAGGACTGATCCCACTCCTTGAACATTACAAGTTCACCGTTGAGGAAAACACACCGATTGAACAGGAGGTGGCACTTGACCCGGAACTGCTCGGTAGGGTGTTCGAAAACCTACTCGCCGCATACAATCCAGAAACAGGGGCGACGGTGCGAAAGCAGACCGGCTCCTACTACACGCCACGCGCTATCGTTGACTATATGGTAGAGGAAGCGTTGATCGCGACGCTATCTCAAAAATGCCAACCCACCGATGCCGATGAAAATATCAGTGATGACAAACTGCGGTATCTGTTTGACTATACAAACATGTATGACAACCCTGACAAAAGGTTAGACGGCACTAATGCTGAGAGAGTTGTGCGGGCAATCTCTGAACTCAAGATATTGGACCCAGCGGTAGGTTCGGGGGCGTTTCCGATGGGCGTGCTGCACAAACTGACGCTCGCACTCAGACGGCTTGACCCAGATAACACTCGTTGGGAAGCATTGCAAAAGGAACTTGCTGGGAAACGCGCTGCAGAGGCATTTGATACACAGGATGACCAAGAACGTCGTGAAGAACTACACGAAATTGACGATACTTTCAAACGTTACCGAGATTCTGACTTCGGGCGGAAGTTATACCTGATTCAAAATAGTATCTTCGGTGTAGACATCCAACCGATTGCGTGCCAAATTGCTAAACTCCGCTTTTTCATCTCGCTTGCTATTGAGCAGGAACCGGACAGAAACGCTGAAAACTTCGGCATCAAACCGTTGCCAAACTTGGAGACGCGCTTTATCGCTGCGAATACGTTGATAGGCTTCAAAGCGCAACTGACACTAAAAAGTCCAACGGCAACAAATTTAGAACTTGAACTGCGTGATAATCGTGAACAGCATTTCCACGCCACTACACGTCAACGGAAACGTAAATGTAAGGAAAAAGACGAACGTTTACGCGCAGCATTGGCAGCAGAACTGACAGGGTTCGGTATGTCTGAAGATGATGCTCAAAAGATTGCCCAATGGGATATCTATGACCAAAACGCTACGACTGATTGGTTTGACCCTGAATGGATGTTTGGGATTACAGATGGTTTCGATATGATAATCGGGAACCCGCCTTATATTCAACTACAAAAAGACGGCGGTAGATTGGCAGATTTGTATCAACCATGTGAATTCGACACTTTTACAAGGATGGGAGATATTTACTGCCTGTTCTATGAAAAAGGATACAAACTATTGAAAAGCAGAGGGCATCTCTGCTTTATCACATCTAACAAGTGGATGCGCGCTGGGTATGGCAAAAAGTTGAGAGATTATTTCATATTACACACCCAACCCGTTCAATTGCTGGATATGGGACCAGATGTGTTTGATGCGACTGTGGACACAAACATTCTACTGCTGCAAAACAAGATAATCTATGATGGTGTTATGACCTTCCGAGCTGCAACTATCGGTGCGGATTTTGACAGACAAACAGGTAATATTTCACAGTATCTGACTGATAATGGTGTGACTATGGAGATGCCAGCAGAGAACGCACCGTGGGCGATTCTCTCATCTGCTGAACTCAACTTAAAACGTAAAATAGAGGATGTTGGTATACCGCTTAAGGATTGGGATATAAACATTAATTTTGGAATTAAGACAGGTTGTAACGAAGCATTCGTCATAGACGATGCAAAACGTGAAGAACTAATTGAGCAAAATCCAAGGTCAGCAGAGATCATCAAACCCGTTTTGCGAGGAAAAGATATTAAACGATACTACGCCAAACCATCGGAATTTTATATTCTTGCAACCGGTTACGATCTGGATATTCTAAACAACTATCCTCCTATCTTCGGTCACCTTGAAGATATAGGCAAACAGATAGACTCTGGAAGAATAAAAGCGAAGGGTAAAGGATTATTTGAAAGAGACGACCAAGGTGAAAATTGGTGGAATCTCAGAGCTTGTGCTTTCTACTCAGATTTTGATAAGGAAAAGATTGTATGGGGAAATATCGCCTATAGTAGTCCTTTTTGTTATTCCGCCCCTGGAGAATTTGTTATTGCACCTGCAAATCTTTTGGCTTCAGAATCAAACGATATTAAATATCTATTAGCATGTATGAACTCGAAAATCTTTAACTGGGAATTCACACGGTTGGGAATACCCTTGGGTTATGCTTTTGAATGGAAAAAGCAGTACGTTGAATTGATACACGTTCCACCTATTACAAAAGAAAACAAACACATTGCCACACAGATAGAAGCACATGTTGACCAGATACTTGCTGCCAAACAAGCAGACCCCGATGCCGACACTTCCTCCCTTGAAAATGAGATTGATACGCTGGTGTACGAATTGTATAATTTAACAGAAGATGAGATTGCGATTGTGGAGGGGGCTGTCTGAATCGCGGTTGCTGGTTTGCAAAGAAGGTTGGGTGGATGTGAAATTTTGGACATTTTTTGAAATTTGTGAGCTGAATATGGCACTATTCCATCATGCTTTAACTTACCTTCTGAATATCACAAAAACAGTTAATACACCACACCAAAGAATAGGAGATTTTTTATGGATATAGAGTTGAAAATTCCGAAAACACTGAATGATCCAAATCCAATAAGTTTACCCCTAAAGAACGGAGACCGATTATTCATAGTAGGTGCAAATGGATCTGGCAAGTCAGCATTAATACAAAAGTTTGTCTCGGAGCACTCACGAAACTGGGTCAAGCGGATAACTGCACATAGACAAACATGGTTCAACTCAGGGAGCATCGATCTTACACCTGCCAATCGTCAAGAATATGACGCACAAAATCGTATCTATGATAGTAACTACGAATCTCGCTGGAAAGATTACAACCCTGGATGGAACTTATCCGCTGCCTTGTTTGACTTGGTAGCTAAAGAGAACACCCGGGCTCGCGCTATCACTCAGTATGTTGACAGTGGCAACTATGAAAAAGCGGAGGAGATTTCTGCAGAATCGCCATCGCCATTTGATCAGATAAATGAATTACTTTCTCTCGCTACATTAACGGTTGCAATTGAAAACTCTAATGACCGAGATCTGCTTGCTAGGCATCCAAAGGGACAGTCTTTCAGTATCGCAGAAATGTCAGATGGCGAACGAAATGCAATGATTATCGCAGCACAAGTTATTACCGCTGATCCCGGGACAGTGTTTCTGATTGATGAACCTGAGAGACATCTTCACCGATCTATTACCCAACCCTTCCTATCGGCACTGTTTGATCTCAGAAGTGAGGACTGTACGTTTATTATTTCAACCCATGAGATCGGTCTACCAGTCGCGAACCCAGATGCCCAAATTCTCATGCTTAGATCATGTCAGTGGAGTGGCAGCCAATGTGTAGCCTGGGATGCCGAAGTTATAGAACCTGATTCTGAACTACCTGAGGATCTCAAACTGGCAATCCTTGGATCTAGGGATAGAATCCTCTTCGTGGAAGGGGATCCCACTGGCAGTCTGGACTTTCCATTATATACTGCTCTTTTCCCTGACCTTTCCGTAATTCCAAAGGGTAGTTGTGAGGAAGTCCAAAAAGCAGTACTTGGATTGCGAGGATCTCAAGACAAACACCACGTTGAAGCATTTGGACTCATTGACCAAGATGGCCGGATGGACGATGTAGAGAAACTTGCCGAAAAAGGTGTATTTGCCTTAGAAGTCTATACTGTAGAATCTCTGTACTACTGTTCAGATGCTATTGCTGCAATTGCTGAGCAGCAAGCAGAATCCTTAAATGTAGATAAAAACAGACTTATTGAGTCAGCTAATAGACAAGCGGTTGATGCTTTAAAGAAACATGCAGAAAGAATGACCGCGCGAAGGTGTGAACGCCAAGTAAAAGAAACCATATCTAAAAGTTTAAACTGGGAAATAATTAAAGATAACCCGAATCAATCTATTAACATACCTATCAATAATCCGTTTACTGATGAACTTAAACATTTCAATCAGCTTATTAACGAGGGGAACCTTGACCAACTGATAGATCGTTATCCTGTGCGCGATAGTGGTGCTCTCAAAAAAATAGCAGAGTCACTCAGTTGTCCAAACAGGAAAAATTATGAACGTAGGGTTATTACACAAATTAGAAGAAATAATGAATTAGCAGAGAAACTCAAAAAACGCATCGGTCCATTGTCTGAAGTATTGGAATCAAGTTAATGCAAATAGAAATTGTCATTGTGGAGGGGCTGTCTGAATCGCGAAAGGCACGGAGGACGCAGAGGACGCGGAAATAAGAGGTTTTTTGGTCGTGGTGGCATATTTTGTGAAAGTGATTTTGGTATGTGAAATAACCCCTTCTGTGTTTTCCGTGTCCTCCGCGCTTTCCGCTATTCTGATAACAAAGAACCCCGAACATACAACACAACCCTCACACCAAAGTACAGATCCAATGTAAAGGTTTTCACTTGAAAATGAGCTTGTCGTTTTATGTTAAGTATGATATAATTCCTAAAATTGGATGTTTAGAAATACCTTGGTAGAATTGTTTAATTGTTGAAGGTAGAAAATTAATATTATGGAGGATGAATATCATGGCAACTAAAAAACCCTATTCCCGACACACCAATTCTGCTGATCGCAGGAAATATGAAGGTACACCGGTAACGAGCACACAACAAAATGTCAAACCTGGTCATAAACCTGGTACGCACCCCCCTGCGGGCACACAACCTCCCGCTGACACTCAACCATCCCCTACTGGGACTCAACCTGCCCCTGCTACACCTAAACCTTCTGGGGATAAGTCTACTAAATAACGTCAAACCTGAATAATGGATGACACAGATTACACGGATTTTTGAGTCCGCGTAATCTGTGATTCAGGAGTTTGCGCGGTTTCATGCCAAAGAAGTTACTATTATGGACGAATCAAATGTCAAACCGATCCAATACACCAAATGATAAGCCACGGACAGTTCAGGACATCATTAGTGAGATAGAGCAGAAATCACAAGGTGGCGGTTATATCTATCGTGGTGAACGTAAATGCAATCCAAAAGTTTCCTCAAAACTCTATCGCGATTTTGAGATTGAGGTGGAACATTTTAACATAGAACTTGTGCAAAAAGAGATGCTGGCTGCTGCCAAAAGACATACAGGCGACCTCCCTCAGGACTATCGTGTGGATGTTACGTTACCACCGAAAGAGGAATCGATAGATTTTGAAATTCTCACCGAAATTCAACACTACGGCGGCAAAACGAATCTGATTGACTTCACAACAGACTACTTCATCGCGCTTTTCTTCGCGTGTGATGGTCGTTATGACGAAAAAGGTCGGGTTATCCTTCAAAAGACAGATGAGATAAGCGACATGATCGCGCACCCTCGGAATCCACGGCACCGTGTCATTGCCCAAAAAAGCGTATTCATAAGACCGCCACGGGGTTTTATTATACCGGATGAGAATGATATAGTCACTATTCCGGCAAATCTCAAACAACAAATCCTTGAACACTTGCGGGATTATCACGGTACATCTACAGAAGTTATCTATAACGACTTATACGGATTTATTAGAAACCAAGACTTTCACGGCGATGCATATACGCACTTTTATAGAGGGTTTGCTTGTGGCAATAGAGGAGATCAAGAGACAGCTTTTGAGACAAAACAGACAGAATATGAAAACGCTATTAAGCATTTTACCCAGGCTATAAGGTTGAAACCCGATCTTGCTAATGCTTATTTCAATCGGGGTGTTACTTACGCCTTCAGAGATGAATTTGACGATGCCATAAAAGACTTTGATATGGTGATACAACTACAACCCGATCATGCTGGGGCCTATTACAACCGCGGAAATACCTACGTCGATAAAGGTGAACTTGACAACGCTATAAAAGACTTTAATAAAGCGATCGAACTTGATACCTATTATCTCAACGCTTATTATAATCGGGGTTTTGCTTACTTGAAGAAAGGCGAGTTTGACGATGCCATAAAAGACTTTGATATGGTGATACAACTACAACCCGATAGTGCCGGGGCCTATTACAACCGCGGCGAAGTGTGGTTATACCTGAAGGAATGGGAAAAAGCGGAATCAGACATCATCACTGCCAAAGACATGGGAGCGGATATCATCGCTTCCTTCCATAACGACTATGCAGGTGTTGAAGACTTTGAGCAGAAAACTGGTATTCAATTACCGCCAGACATCGCCGCACTGCTAACGCCTCCATAACCATAGCAGCAAAACAGAAAACACTCGCCTTTTAGAAACTCCCTACCAAAACAATTGATAATCAACGCAAGTTATGGTATACTTTTCAACTATTTGTAGGAAGAGGTAGAAACCATGAAAACGCTTGCGTTGGAAACTGACCATAAAATCAAATTGCCCCGTGACTGGGTGAAAGAATTGGGGTTGGAATCGGGTGTCGTGCTCGAAAGAACAGACGATGGCATATTGATCCGTCCCTGCACTACACAGACGTGGGACGATATTTATGCTGAGAAACTGAAAATGGGGACTCCTTCGGTATTAGACTTGTCCGAGGTAAGCGGTGATGATCTTATCTTCTGATCAATTCCCTGGACGCGGATTAGATGCAATGCTGATCGTCTATTCCTTGCTCGATGACCATCCCGCAGATGACCGAAAACTGATACAAGTCTGTCATCAAGTAGATATTGCAGTTGAGAATCCAATTGATGTTTCGCTGCGGCGGCAGATGGCAAGTTGGGAATCAGAAAACTTGCCGCAAAAAGGGTTGCCACGCATTCTTAGGCGGATTCATCAGTGGTTATGCCAGAACCATCAACAAGCTGCCGAAGATTTTTGGTCTCAAACCGGAGGCGGAAGTCACCTTCCTTAACAGCAAAAAACCCGTTCACCACTTACATGCAAACATACCTCACATGTAAGCATATAATTACAACTCATATGTAAGCACGTAAACACAACTCACATAAAAGCATCGCTTACTTGTGAGTATGTAAACAAATCTTATATGAAAGCAACAATTACTTGTAAGCATGTAAACAAATCTTACATGTAAGCATATACTCAGCAAAAACATCTAAGTTGAAGTAGTGGTAGAGATTAGAATTAACGCTACATTCCTGAACTGTGAATCAACGCCAAATGCGCTTGGCAGAATACGCTTTTGGTATTCTGCATGATTTGGCGGGAGGGAACTCTGGGGAATGCCTTTGGCAGCATGCACTGTTGGCATGCTGCATGATTCATACCGTTAATTTGGATTCCCGACCTGTTCTTTGTAGGAGGGAATTCCGATTCCCGATATTTATGTCGCGATTCAGAGATCGCTCCTACAGGAAGAGGTCGCGATTCGGAGATCGCTCCTACAGAGGAAATGTCCAATTATTTCTATAATCCACTATAGAACCAAAGCGAAGACCACTCTATTTTCTGCAAACTTATTGGATATTTATTGGATATCTATTGTTCCTACCACCAAATTTACCGATGCATCCCTATAAATTGCAGTATAATTTATTGCAGAAAAATACATCGCCGTGAAAAAGGTATAATAACGATCAATTTTGAGCCTTAATTGTAATCAACACACTAATTTTCTCTAAATTGACGATTTTTTTACAAAAATTTGTAAATTTAATGAATTTTTAAGTTGATTAATAATTGAAATTAATCGTAACATGTCCATGTAAGAATAAAATATGGTTGTAATAGTTTCTGTTAAAAAGCCGAAACCCAAGACACACTGAATGTCTCGGGCCTACAAGAGCAAGGTTCGGCACGATTTTTGGGATTGGGAATCTTTAAAAATCGGTTACCTGCTAAAACAGGATGTTAAGAGTATAACACATAGAAAAATAAAAAACAAGTATTTTTTCAAGTTTTTTCTATAAATACTCTTTTTGCCTCAAAATATGAGGAAAATTATGTATAAAACGGCTATTTTGAATGATAGGGTTCAAGAATGCAGAGTATATCCTGACATCTATGACAACTGCCCAAACGATGAGCCGGTCGAACCTTCTCGTCCTGCAATATTTCTTGAAACGCAGAAAGATACGATGCAAGTTCCGTTTGGCTCATTCAGCATGTTGGACACTCTGATGGAGGGTGAAGAAAAAGCGTTTGATGCTGCGATTTATGAATGCTACAATGCGTTTTCTCACTGGGATTTTGGTATATCCCACTCGCTTTCAATACGTCACGTTGGCAAGTTGTTTGCGGTATCCCACCAATATGTGCAGCAGGCACTTTCGCGTTTGACTAACAAGAAATGGATGAAACGTCTTTCTGGGAAATATAAGGTTAGCAAGTTTGAGTTAAAGCATCATCTTTGCGATATAGAAGAGATTCCGCTTGATAAAGATGGTAGACCTTCTAAGTGTGCGATGCCACGCGGTCATGGCGGTTTATTTGAACGTCTAATGTCTGGAGCAATCAGTTGGAAGTCATTAATAATATGGATGCTGCTGAAGATTAATTCAGATTTTACGACAGGTATAACGGAACCTGTCGGCATAAAGCAGCTTTGTAAATGGACACGGTTCGGCACAAAGACGGTATGCGATTGTATTAAAGAACTTGAGTCTGCGGGTATGTTGGCAAAGTTAGAACGCCGTCCGCAAGAAGCACAGTCGTATCAATTATATCCCAAGCCGTATGCCGAGCGTAGAAAGCGTAAACCGATGTCAGAACGGACGTGGCGTGATATGCGTGTTGAGGGTAACTGGCGATATAGTTTCAACGAAGAATGGCGTGTCAATGTCAAGACAGCAGATATTCAGTATCGTCCGGACAAGAAGAAACCTTTTCGGAATACATCTGATTACGAGAAGTTTCAGGTGATGCCCAAGAGCATAAGGAGGGATTTTGATTTAGTGGTTCAAGTCCATTCGGAGTTGGTAGTGAGTCTAAATCAAGACCCATGTCCAGCATAAACAAGTATAATCACAAGAGTTATTTCAGCCTATCCGATGCGGGTAGGCTATCGGTGTTGCAGAGATTGTTTTGTTTTTCGTTATTTTTTGCTGTTTTTCGTTAAAAATAAAAGGTTCGTTGATTTTCGGTGAAAATATTGAGACCAAACGTTAGATTTCTCTGAAAAAGTGAGCTTACATAATATTTAACTTTTGTGAATTCTTATGAGTTGTCACTGAATTCTTATGAGTTGCCAGTAAATTCTTGTAAATTGTCACTAAAAATTTTACATAGGTTGTAAAGCCTGTATCAGCTTAGGTTTATCGGATTAACTAAAATCTGTACCAGCTCTTTGTACGTACCAAATTTAATTAACGCCACCATGCCAATTTTAAAATTGAAAAAAGAGCACAATATTAACATCAAATCTGAAAAACATGAATGTAAATAAAATTTTATAGTGAACTTTGAAAATAATGAGACACATTTTCTGTAGGAGCGATCTCCGAATCGCGACCTCTTCCTGTAGGAGCGATCTCCGAATCGAGACGAAACTCACTGAGAGTCGGGAATCGGAATTCCCTCCTACAACTCAAAATATCCAGTTAATTCTAAAGTTTACTATAATTTCATAACAAAGATTAAAGATTGTAGAATAAATATGTTAACAGGAGAACTTTTATGGATTACATTTTCTTAGGTGGTGCCGGTGAAGTCGGTGCATCTTGTTTACTTATATCAGTTGCACACCGGCATATCTTGTTTGACTGCGGGATACGCGTGAATCAAACTGGGGCTGACGCACTCCCCGATATTGAACTACTCAAACAAAGTGTGACTGCACTTGACACTATTTTTGTCTCACACGCACACGCTGACCACATCGGAGCACTGCCACTGGCACATACTGCATTTCCACAAGCCCCGATTTATACGACCGAACCCACACAACGTATCTCCACAGTTATGTTAGCTGACGCTGTTCGCCTACAAGAAAGTGAACAGAATGAAGATGCAACACCGCTTTTTACGCAAGAGGCAGTTGATGCGACTATCACAAAAATGCAGACACTCAATATGAGCGAATGGATTGATCTATGGGAAGGCTGGCGCGTTAAAATGGTGCGTTCTGGACACGTGTTGGGCGCGGTCAGTATCTTACTTGAAACACCAGACGGGTCTTATCTCTATGGTGGAGACATATCTACATTCCATCAGAAAACGATTAACGGGCTGGCTTTAGATGAAATCGTTGGCACACAACCCGACTTTATGTGGTGTGAAGCGACTTACGGAGATGGCAATCACCCTGCACGCAGCAGTGAAGAAAAGAAACTTGCTGAGGCTGTCGCGACTGTCGTTGAAAACGGTGGGTCTGTCCTCATACCAAGTTTTGCTCTCGGACGCGCACAGGAAATCATTCTTATCCTCAGGGATGCTATGATTAGTAAGAACATTCCGGTGTTCCCCGTAGTAACTGACGGACTTGTTAATTCTATCTGCTCGGTATATGAAACGCTTACGCCTTACCTTGGTGCGAAACTACAAAAACACCTTGAAAACTCAAGACAACCGCTTTTCTATTACAAGAACTTCCAGAGGGCGAGAATGGGGGAACAGGAGGCTATCTGTGAGGATGGCATACCCAGATGTATTATCGCAAGCTCCGGAATGCTCACCGGTGGTGCCTCGGTGGCTTATGCAAAAGGATTGGCTGCTAACGAAAAAAATGCTATCTTCTTGTCGGGATATCAAGACGCTGAATCCCCCGGTAGACGACTACAGGAGCTCGCACAAGGTGATACGCTCACTTTTTCTGATGGCACAAGTGTAACTGTCAACTGTCAGGTAGAAAGATTTAAGCTTTCTGCTCACAGTGATCAAGGACAACTGCTTTCCGTCATCAAACAGGTGAATCCGAAAGCACTCGCGCTCGTTCACGGTGAAGAAAGTGCACTATCTGCTCTGCGGGGAAAGGTAGAAAAAGATTATTCGGTAAACTGCCCTGAAAATGGGAAAGTGTACGAGGGAACTGATAAACCTGAATGGGTTTCTCCAAAAACGCAAGAACAACTTAAGAAAAACGGGATGGTTGATGTTGAAGTTCAGATCACAGACACCGGTGTTGTGATAGATGCGGATACAATCAAGTCAAAACAGTGGCAGGATTTTGCTAACGGGAAACATACAGCCACACTAAAAAAGGATCGCCTCATTATTCGGAAAACATAGTAATTTATGTAAAATTACATGTAAGATATACTTTCATGTAAGCATTTCTTATATGGAAGTTCTGTTTGTGAATTTTGCTTAAACGAACAATTTTCCTTTGATATCCTGCCCAGATTCATCAACGTAAAGGTTAAACCGTTTTGATTCTTTTTTCGTTGGTGAAATCATTATCCATTTTTCGCAATTGGAGGTTTGCCCTTTTGCTCAAATAAGCATTGAGGGCATCACCTAAAACATCTTGAAGTTTCTTGTCTTCCTCATCTGCAATCACACGCAATTGACGATGCACCTCCGGCGCAAAATAACCTGAGATGTTTTTCTTACCGCGGCATGATGGTGCGATCTTCTCATTAGCAGGTGCCGCTATCTCCCCATTTTGCAGCGCTTGCCTGCGGGTCAAGGTCAATTAACGCAGTTGTGTGCCCTGCCTTTTCCGCAGCGATTGCGAGATTGGTCGCGATGGTAGTTTTACCTGTTCCACCTTTCCGAGACAAGATAGCAACCGTTTTCATTTGTATCTCCATGTTTACATGTTGATATGTAAACAATGTTTGCATGAAAGATATGTTTACATATAAGAAACTGTACTGCCATCGATTTTTTAGACCAGAATTCAGTTATAGTTAAGACAAGTTTTTTGTTCAAATTCAATAGGTGTTAAATAATCTAATGCCGAGTGAGGTCGTTTCTGATTATATACTTGTTCAATAAAATGTCCGATGCGAGTTTTAGCATCTGCGATATTATCATAATCATTCAGGTGGACCTCTTCCTCCTTAAGAGTTCGGATAAGCCGTTCCGCATAACCGTTCTCCCAAGGACATCCTCTATGAGCTAACGATATCTCAATCCCATAGTCGGTGAGAGTGGAAATATAAGCACTTGAAAGATACTGAACTCCCTGATCACTATGATGGATCTCTGGAACGCTTTGTCGTAAGGCCTACTGTAAGGGTATCAATGTCAGAGGTTGTGTCAAATGTCGGCTCAGTTGCCAACCTCTTATCATTCGCGTGAATACATCCATGAGAACTGATACATAGACGAAGTGTCCTTTGAGCCGGACATAGGTAACATCCGCAACCCAGACTTGATTCCGCCGACAAATGTCAAGGTTATCAAGTTGGTTGTCCCATTGCCACTTATCGTCAACTGATTTTGTGGTCTGACAGGAACGTTTGACGTTGACCAATAAATTGGCTGATTTCATCAATCGAGCAACGCGTCGGTATCTAACAGTGTATCCCATACGCAATAGCAACTTGGTGATACGTCTATAACCATATCTTGGATAAAAAGCAGATAACTTTTCAATCTCTTGTTGGAGCACTGTTTCACAAGGATCCTTTTTCGGTTGATAAGAGAGACTGCTTCTATTGAAACCGAGTGTCTCGCAAATCTGTCGCACAGAGTAATCAGTTCGCAAAGTTTGGACAATGCCTCGTTTTTCAGCTGAGGTCAACTCAGTAAGATTGAGACTTTTTTTTGGATGTCCAACTCCAGGGTCAACTTACCAACAAGGTGTTCAAGTTGAGTGATCCGCTGTTGAGACGCATGGGTCTGTTTATCAATAGGTTCAAACAAAGAGGCCGCATTTTCAAGAAGCTGGCGTTTCCACTTTGAAAGTTGAACATCACTGAGGTTATGTTTGCGACACAGTTCCGCTTGTGAACTCTGACCGCTCAGTGCCTCAAGCACAACTTCAGATTTAAATTCTGGAGTAAAGTTTCTTCGTTTTGCCATCGAATTTCTCCTTCAATTAGATTGTTATTATATCACAATCTTGTTTTAGGCAGTGGTCTAAATTTCCGATGGCAGTACATGCCATCGCAGCACATGTCGGACATAGACTTTGACACATTTCCAACTTTTTTCGCATCATGCACCCTTCCAACATAAGACTGTGTCTTTAAGTTACAGAAGGTATCATAATACCGTCGTTCATTGGTAATTTACTCAGGCTAATATCAGAATTATTCATATTGTAAAAGGAGTTTAAACTATGCCTATCACAACTGAGAGCTATGAATATACAAAACTTGAACTTGACAAAGAAGAGTTTGAAAACCTTATTTTTATGGGACCACCACCTATATGGGAGAAATACCCTCAAGAACATAGATTCCTCCGTTCACTATGTTTCAAGCCACTCAAGGATGTTGTTGAATTAGTAATGGAAGGAACTCGTAACGAGAAAATTTCTGCTATATCGGTTTTCGAAGGGCTTCAACACATAAAAGTTAGGAATGAAGAAGTGCCTTGGTTTAAAAAGCACTTAAGCATTTCACGCGCATTTGACAAAAGTCTAATGGATAGGATTTGGATTCGGAATATAACCAAAGGCGGACGAGAAAAAGAGTCTGGTGGCAAGTTTTACGTGCAAGATGGCAACCACCGTGCCCTTGTTTACGCTGTCCTGTTAAGAAGCACAGGGTTAATTTATGAAAAAGTTGAAGCACTACACGCAACCTCATGGGACATTGCACAAGGTATACTTGGATACCCCATCCAATCTGCTCATGAGTTGGAAAATGACGGCATATTTAATCAGGGCGGACGATATGAGGTAAGCGGTTTTGATGCACCTATAACGTTATATGAGAGAATTACACCGTGAACATAATAAACTCCACTTCGGTGACAACCTAACCCAAAACACGAGGTATATATGGATAGACACCCACCACAAGACAATATGTATGGTAATGACCATGAGTATCAAAAACGAGCACGTACTGCATTTCCATACCTCATTAAATTAGCAAAAGCTGGCAAAGTTATTACTTATGGCGACCTTGTAAAAAAACAAAATTGGCCTAAACCAATTCATTATGTGGTCGGAGAACCGCTTGGAAGTATTTGGACAACGCTCTATGAACTACAAGAAGAATGGAAGGAACAAGGACACCTTGTAGATATTCCCTGTTTAACTTGGATTGTAGTCAACAAAAATACTGGGCGTCCAGGGTATGACGATATATCCCAATCCGAATTTGAAGCGGAATGTGAGAAAATATTCAACTTTCCACTGTGGACATCTGCCTACGAAGCAATCGTTGAGAAGGTGCTCTTAAAAGTATAAAACACGGGAGACGCTAAATCCCCGCACGAACAACTAAATATTAACCTATAACCAACAATTCACCTATAAGGTGACAATCCATAAAGAGGTTTCTATGCTAAATTTAAATAGAGATTCGTTCAGTGAAGTAACACTTGATGAGACGTTTTACGATGAATTCTGGAAAGGTTTCCGTGATTATTTACATGAAGAAAATAGTCCGCTAAAACCAAAAGAAAGACTTTATAGCGTGTTCAAAGGTAATGACTATAGGTATACTTACACAGGTATTTCTTTTGGACACTTTTACGATCATCACTCCCCCAGTGTGGCTTACTGGAATGATACGCTCTGAACAAGATGAGATCGCTGCACAATTTTGTATAAACGACACAGAGTTACTTAGACGTTTAGAGGGAGACAAAGGGTCTATTGAAGAATATTTCGGAGGTAAATTAGATTGGAGTTTAATTCATAACGCCAAAAGAATAGGTATAGATAAGAAGGAAGCAAATCTCCAAGATACATCTCATCATCCAGGCTTATATGAATGGTTAAGCCAAAACCTTGAGAAGTTAGAGAAAGTTTTTATGTGGAAACTTGCATCATATTATATTGATGACAATCGGATTTAAGAATGCCAATGAACTAACTGTACTCGGACCCCATCCCACGCGCACGTGTGCCACTGCTGCACATGTGCGCGTGAGCAATTGCCGCACATGTGCGTTTAACAGTCTTTCCTTTGTAGGAGCGATCTCCGAATCGCGACATTTTGTGAATGTCGCGATTCGGAGATCGCTCCTACCGACTTGTAGATATTGACGCACCCACACATCTATAGTATACTATTGCCAACACCACACGAAAGGAAGCACACATGGCAATAAAAAAATCCCAACTCTACGCATCACTCTGGCAAAGCTGCGACGAACTCCGCGGCGGAATGGACGCCTCACAATACAAAGACTACATCCTCACCCTCCTGTTCATGAAATATGTATCCGACAAATTTGACAAAAACCCTTATGCAGGTATCAATGTTCCCGAAGGCGGTAGCTTCTCCGATATGGTAAGCCTAATAGGCAACAAAGATATCGGTGAAGGAATCGACATAATCATTGGTAAACTCGCAGAAGCAAACGATTTGAAAGGCGTTATTGATCAGGCGGATTTCAACGATGAGAGCAAACTCGGTAGAGGCAAAGAGATGGTGGATCGCCTCTCAAAACTTGTCGGTATTTTCAATAACATTGATCTCAGCGCAAACCAAGCAGAAGGCGATGACCTATTAGGTGATGCCTACGAATATCTTATGCGTCACTTCGCTACCGAATCCGGTAAAAGCAAGGGACAGTTCTACACGCCCGCAGAAGTTTCACGCATTATGGCGAAAGTTATCGGCATCGGTCCAGACACCACCCAAGAACAGACAATATACGACCCCACCTGTGGCTCCGGTTCATTACTGCTCAAAGCGGCAGACGAAGCACCCAACGGAATCACCGTCTACGGACAAGAGAAGGATAACGCAACCTACGCCCTCGCACGCATGAACATGATCCTCCATAACAACGCAACCGCAGACATAAAGCACGGCAACACACTCGCAGCCCCAGAATTCACCAATGATTACGGGCTTGATACCTTTGACTTCGCTGTCGCCAATCCCCCCTTCTCAGACAAAGCGTGGACCACCGGACTCAACCCTGCTCACGATGAATACAAACGATTTGATGGATACGCTACCGCGCCAGCGAAAAATGGTGATTATGCGTTCCTACTGCACTTTATCGCATCGCTCAAAAGCAGAGGCAAAGGCGCGATTATCCTGCCACACGGTGTGCTGTTCCGCGGCAACAAAGAGGCAGACATCCGCAGAAAACTCATCGAACGCGGGTATATCAAAGGTATCATCGGCTTACCTGCCAATCTATTCTACGGCACCGGCATACCCGCTTGTATCATCGTGATTGACAAGGAGAACGCTGAACACCGCACCGGCATCTTTATGATAGACGCGAGCAAAGGTTTCCTCAAAGACGGTAACAAAAACCGACTCCGCGCACAAGACATCCACAAAATCGTGTCCGTTTTCAATAAACAGACCGAAATAGACGGCTTTTCCCGCATAGTGCCGACCTCCGAAATTGCCGATGCTGCCAACGCCTATAACCTCAATATCCCGCGCTATATTGACAACAGCGAACCCGAAGACCTCCACGACCTCGATGCACACCTCAACGGCGGCATCCCCGACACCGATATTGACGCACTCAATGACTATTGGCAGGTGTTCCCAACGTTACGCAATGCGTTGTTCACAGAAAACGGCAGCTCCGGTTACAGCGACCCGCAGGTAGACACACAACAGATAAAAACGACTATCCTCTCACATAACGAATTCACCGCTTACCAACAGCGTGTGACGTCTGTCTTTGAGGTGTGGCGCGACACACACAAATCGTTGCTCGGTGGGACTAATGCGAATACCAAGCCCAGAGATGTTATTAAGGCACTATCGGAAAATATATTGGCGCGCTTCGCAGACCTACCACTGCTTGACCCCTACGATGTATACCAAAAACTGATGGACTATTGGGATGAGGTGATGCAGGACGATGTGTATCTCATCACTACAGATGGATGGGTGAAGGCATCGCAACCGCGCGACATCATTCAAGACAAAAACCTCAAGGAAACCCCCGACCTCACTATCAAGAAAAAGAAGTATAAGATGGACCTGATTCCGCCTGCATTGATCGTTGCTCGCTATTTTCCCGATGAACAGGCAGAAATTGACACACTCCAAACCGCGCTGGAGATTGCTGAACAGGCACTTGCGGAATACATTGAAGAACACACCGGTGACGAGGGGTTGCTCTCGGAGGTTGTCAACGACAGCGGAAACGTAACAAAGACCAGTGTGAACGCACGGCTCAAGGAACTTAGACCTAATCTGATGACACCCAACGGGACGCAAGACAACGATGAAGAACACGATGCACTTGAACACTGCCTATCCTTAATTGATGCGAAAGCGAAAGCGGACAAGGCGGTGAAGGACGCACAACTCGCGCTGGATCAACAGGTGTTGGCACGCTACGCCATGCTCACCGAAACGGAAATAAAGCAACTCGTGATTGACGATAAATGGTTCGCCACAATCCAAGCAGCAATCACAGGTGAAGTGCAGCGATTGACGCAGAACCTCACCGAACGCGTGAAAGAATTAGAGGAACGTTACGCACAACCGTTGCCATCTCTTGCGCACGATGTGCAGGAGTTTAGCATGAAAGTTGATAAGCATTTGTCAAATATGGGGGTGGCATGACGTGAGTAATCAGCAAAGATTCAGCGGTGAGTGGGAAACGAAGCGAATTAGCGATTTACTTTCCTATAAACGACCAGATGCTTATATTGTTAAATCTACTGAATATTCAGAACACGGTAATATTCCTGTTTTAACCGCGAACAAGGCCTTTATTCTTGGCTATACAGACGAAATTTTTGGTATTTGTCAAAATTTCCCTGCTATAGTTTTTGACGATTTTACCACAGACAATAAATTTGCGACTTTTCCTTTCAAGGTGAAATCTTCAGCAATCAAACTTTTGTATCCTAAGCATGAACGTGTGAGTCTAAGATTTGTATTTGAACGGATGCAGTTGATTGATTTTCCATTAGGCAATCACAAACGATACTATATATCCGAGTATCAAAATCTTGAATTATCTGTGCCTGATTATGAAGAACAACGCGCCATCGCCGAAGTCCTGTCAGATGTAGACGGGTTAATCAACGCATTGGACGCACTCATCACCTGCTCACCGGCAAGACGCGCCTGCCCGGCTTCAGCGGGGCATGGGAAACAAAGCGGTTAGGAGAGATTACTGATTGCTTGGATAACGTTCGCGTTCCTTTGAATGAGACGCAACGTGCCACAATGCCAGGACCTTATCCTTATTGTGGAGCAAACGGTGTACTTGACTATGTGAACGATTATGTCCTTGACGATGACGTAATTCTAATAGCCGAAGATGGTGGATATTTCGATGAATTTCTCACTCGTCCAATTGCCTATCAGATGAGCGGAAAAATTTGGGTCAACAACCATGCCCATATCCTTAAGGCAAAATCTGATTACGATCAAGACTTTTTGTATTATTCGTTGGTGCACAAGAACATAATGCCTTATTTGTCAGGTGGAACAAGAGCAAAACTCAACAAGTTTGAAATGTATAAGATTGAGATTAACGGACCTAACAATATTAACGAACAACGCGCCATCGCCGCTGTCCTCTCCGATATGGATGCCGAGATCGCCGCACTGGAACAACGTAGAGACAAAACCATCGCCATCAAACAGGGCATGATGCAGCAGCTCCTCACGGGCAAAGTGCGGTTATTGAAATCAGCACATTAACATAAATAACACATATTTTTTCATATTTTGCACCCTTTTCACTTAATGCTGTGTCTTTAATTATGAGCCGCTTAGAAGATTCAATTATCTCGCTTTGCAGGTTGTCCGGGGAAGCAGGAAAACAACCTATTTTTAAGGAGAATCGTATGCTCATTATTTTTTCACACATTTTCCGGTTAGTGATAGACCTTATACTGCTAGGTATAATGCATTATTTGGAAATTTATAAGTTCACTTCGATCCTTGTGGTTTTGATTGTTTTTAGGTTAATTGTTGGGCATGCCGGGCGGATATTTCAGTATCTGTTCGGTTCATTAGATGATATAGACGGATTGCTCACAGGAGTAATTGCTAACATAATCAAAACTGGTTTGGAATCTGCTATTCTTCTGAATCTATATGATGATATATCAATCGGTGTTACTGTTATTGTTATATTATGTATACTTGCCAGAAACACTTTTGAAGCAGTATCGTTATGTGAGGAATTTAGTGATTAATCAGGTTCGTAGGTTGGGTAGAGTTTGCGAAACCCAACATGTTAATTGTCAGAATCAGGATTTGTAGGATTTTTAGAGTTGGGATATCCACACAGAATAAGGGTAATCCTGAAAATCCTTTAATTCTGTAAATCCTTGTTCAGACAGCAAAATATGGAGACTAATATGAAAAGAAATCGGAATCGAAAAGAACAGACACCATCAGCGGAAGACTATCACAATTCGGGCGATTTAAAACAGATAAGTGGGCTATTTCAAGATGCCATTGCTGACTATGACAAAGCACTCGAAATAAAGCCAAACTACGCCGAGGTTTATTACAATAGAGGGCAAGCCAAAAGTTATCTCGGACAACATGAGGCAGCTATTGCTGACTATGATAAGGCAATTCGACTAAACCCGAAGGATGCCGAATCCCATAATAACCGCGGACTCGCAAAAATCCACTTAGGGCAACTGCAAGATGGTCTTTCCGACTACAACAAGGCCATCAAGTTAAATCCGAATGTTGATGCTTACTACAATAGAGGGCGAGTAAAAGAGATGTTAGGACGGTTTGAGGAGGCTGTTGCTGACTTCAAAGAATCTATACGGCGGAATCCAAATGATGTTGATTCACTCCGCGAGCTTAATCACCTGCAGGCAAAACTTAACTGATAGAAATTGCCATAACTGGTTACCATTTTTCAAGGACTAAGCAATGTCGATTAAATCTATACAGCAAGACCTAATTGATAAAGTTTCAGCTAAGATAAGGGTTGTCCCTGATGGCAAAGACCGATTTCGTGTGTTTACTCCTTTCAGATTTGACGATGGTGACCACATTACCATCGTTCTAAAAAAAGAATCGAGGGGTTGGGTACTTTCGGACGAAGGGCATACCTATATGCACCTTACCTACGATATTAGTGAAAAAAAATTATTTAGCGGCACCCGCTATCAAATTATTTCAAATGCTCTGTCCGCCTTCAAAGTTGAAGAGCGATTTGGGGAATTAATTCTCAAAGTTCAGGAAGAGCGATTTGGCGATGCATTATATTCCTTTGCCCAAGCACTTGTGAGGATAGGTGACGTGTTGTGTTTGTCAAAAAAGCAGGTTCAATCAACGTTTATGGATGATTTTCATACCCTACTGAACGAAAGTGTTCCGAATGCACGGATGGATATTAATTGGCACGATGAAGACCACGATTCTGAGAAAAAATACACAGTAGATTGTCGAATCAATGGATTGCCTGAACCTATTTTTGTATATGCGCTTTTCAATAATGATAGGATCCGAGATGCTACTATAGCACTGCAGCGCTTTAACGTGTGGAATATTCCCCACTGTCCACTGGGTATCTTTGAAAATAAGGAGGATGCCAATAGAAAGGTAAAAGCGCGCTTTGATGATGTATGCCAAGCTCAGTTTCCCAACATGCGAGTAAACCGCAACGAAATCATCGACTATATATCAAAACGAATCTAAGTTGATGCCTCAGGCCGGTAGATGCGGTTTCCCAACCGCATTGGAACAACGTAGAGACAAAACCATCGCCATCAAACAGGAAATGATGCAGCAGTTCGTAGGGTAAGCACAATTATCAGAGCCAGCCGTGATCTGTAAAAAGTTCGGAAAACTGAAGACTAAATAGCGTTATGTAAATTTGATTTTCCTGTTGATTTTCTTTGAAGAATAGGGTAAACTTTCTATTAGAGCTTAGGCAATTTTATAGGGCCCATCTTGAATAATAGTTGGGGGCAAGTTTATATGAGATTAACCCACTATACTGACAATGTTTTTATCAATTGCCCATTTGATTCAGCCTACAAACCTTTGTTCGATGCAATAGTGTTTGCAGTGCATGATTGTGGTTTTATCGCACGTTGTGCGCTTGAAGAAGAAGACACAAGCCAAGTTCGTATTGATAAGATTTATACCATTGTCGAGGACTGCCGTTATGGAATTCATGATATATCGCGAACAGAATTAGACGAGATTTCAGGTTTGCCTCGATTTAATATGCCGCTGGAATTGGGAATTTTTCTCGGAGCAAAGAAATTTGGTGTACAAGAGCAAAAAAGAAAAAACTGTCTTGTACTGGATAAAGAACCGTATCGGTACCAACAATTTATCTCGGATATTGCTGGCCAGGATATTCAGGTTCATAACAACAGTCCTGAAGTAGTTATAAAAGTCGTTCGGAACTGGCTCCGCACTACTACTGGGCGTCAGACACTTCTAGCTGGAAATGTTATCTGGAAACGTTACCAAAATTTTGTGAAGGATTTGCCTCAAATGGCCCAAGATTTTCAGTTGGAGGTAAATGACCTGATTTTTCTTGATTATGTTTGGATACTCGGGAAATGGTTGATAGCGGAGACAAGTCCTTTGCCCGAGCAGCGTTCAAGGAGGTAATAGTTGGTACAAGACAAAGAACTTTATAGGTGTCGCGAGCCTTGAATCGCGGGAGAATATCCATGGCAAAGCAAGCAAGACAAAGGACTATCAAATTTCCCCCCAAACGTGGGAAACTCACAATCCGCCAGATTGAGCGGGCAGTAGATAAGGTTATTCAAAAGCGGCGCGCGCAAGAGGAAATAACCTCAAATCCGAAAGAGGATAGAAGCGGAGAATACAATGTGTTCATTAGTTTTTATGCGGAGGATCTCCCTGAAGTCAATTTGCTCTGTGCTCAGATCAAGAATGAAAATAGCAATATTGAGTTTGATGCTCGGTTTCTGAGTGCACCGTTTAATAATAAAAAATCGGACCACATCAAGCATGACATCAGGGAGCAAATTCGCCAAAGTTCCGTTACTGTCGTGTATGTATCAGATAAAACCGCTAACAGTGAATGGGTAGACTGGGAAATACGAGAAAGCCTCGCTATGGGAAAAGATGTACTTGCAATGCACAAAGGGGATACGCCACCGAAACATCTCCCAGAAGCAATCAATGAGAATAGTATTGAGGTTTTATCGTGGAATCAACAGCGAATAAGCGAAGCTATACAAAAACACGTAAAAACCTAATGACGTAAAAAACCTGGACCATCGAATAGGAATGGTGCAGTAGTTTCTCATAAGCGGGTACGATACGATTGGTTAAACCGGAGGTTACGACTAGACAATGAATCGTATCTGTATTTTCATCAGCAGCGTTCAAAGAGAATTTGCACAAGAACGCAAAGCACTACGTGACTTTCTGCGAGACGACCCGTTGATGCGGCGGTTCTTTGATGTTTTTCTGTTTGAAGATGCGCCAGCGTCAGATCGCCGCCCAGATGCACTCTATCTAAATGAGGTTGAACAGTCCGATCTTTATGTAGGCTTGTTCGGTAACGACTACGGCTATGAAGACGAAGACGGAGTATCACCAACAGAACGAGAGTTTGATCAAGCAACCACTTCCGGCATACACCGTCTGATTTTCGTCACAGGGACAGATGACAACGCCCGGCATCCGAAGATGCAAACACTCATCCGCAAAGCACAAGCCGGACTCATCCGAAAACGTTTCAACACATCGGAAGAATTAGTAACAGCACTCTACGCAGCACTGGTTGAATACCTTGATAGCAAAGACCTCGTCCGTTCTGAACCTTTCGACGCGGCACCCTGTTTGAAAGCATCCCTGGACGATCTCGACACCGAGCGAATGACCCGATTTATCCGAATAGCGCGTAGTGCAAGAGCGTTCCCTATGACCGAAGGAGCGTCTATGGAAGAGTTGTTGATTCATCTGAATTTGTTAAACGATGGTAAACCAACTAATGCGGCAGTGCTCCTTTTTGGAAAGTCACCGCAGCGATTTCTTATCTCCTCCGAGGTGCGGTGTGCTCACTTCCATGGAATAGAGGTCGCTAAACCGATTCCATCCTACCAAGTCTACAAAGGCACAGTATTCCAACTCGTTGATCAAGCAGTGGATTTTGTACTTAGCAAGATCAATCTATCGGTAGGTACACGCGCAGAAAGCGTGCAAGCACCCGTCGCTTATGAAATCCCGAAGGAAGTTGTAACTGAAGCGATCGTCAACGCCGTAGCACACCGAGACTATACCAGCAATGCCAGCGTCCAAGTGATGCTCTTTACAGATCGTGTTGAGGTGTTGAATCCCGGTAGACTACCACCGCCTCTCACATTAGATCAATTACGGGGCGCGCACCCATCAATCCCTAATAATCCGTTGCTCGCTGAGCCTTTATATCTTACTCAATACATTGAAAGGATGGGAACAGGGACATTAGACATGATTCACCGTTGCCGGGATGCAGGCTTACGCGAACCTGAATTCAACGACAGCAGTGGATTTAAGATAACGATTTGGCGTGCTAAACCGCCAGAGCAAATTCAGGTGCTGCCAGAGTCACTGCCAGAGTCACTGCCAGAGTCACTGCAATCCAGAGTGATAGTACTGCTTGCCAAAGGTCCCATGCAAAAATCTGAATTGTCCAAAAGTTTAGGGCAAAAAGCAATTTCTTCACAACTTAACGCTGTTGTACGGAAGCTTGTAGCAGATCAGTTAATAGAATACACGATACCCGACAAACCCAATAGCCGATTACAGAAGTATCGGCTGACAGATAAGGGAAGGATAGAACTATCAAAGCTGAAATCAGGAAATGCAGGATAAGATGCAGTATAAGTTGCAGCCCGAATCGTGATATATCTTTGTAGGAGCGATCTCCGAATCGCGACTATTACACTTATAATCGGGAATCGGAGTTTCCTCCTACAGGCAAGGATAAATATACATGAACACCGTAGGCGAAAGAGAAATAAACACACAAGGACGCGTCATACATTTCTTCCAAGATGCTTTAGGATATACATATCTCAGCAACTGGCAAGAACGCGCAGACAATAGCAACATTGAAAAAGAACTGCTCACCGATTGGCTAACAGGCAGAGGATACGATAGTAATATCATCAAAAAAACGCTGTCCCAACTGAAAAAAGCAGCAGCAATCGGTGGTAACAGAACGTTGTCCGAGGCAAACCGTGAAGTTTATGGACTGCTGCGCTACGGTGTAAAGGTTCAACCCGCTGCCGGAGATCAACACATCACCGTTCGGCTAATAGATTGGAAAAACCCGCGCAATAACGATTTCGGTATCGCAGAGGAAGTAACCCTCGAAGGTGAAAACACCAAACGTCCCGACCTTGTGCTATACATCAACGGAATCGCAATCGGTGTGTTGGAACTGAAACGTTCCACGGTTTCTGTTTCCGAAGGTATCCGCCAAAACCTCACGAATCAAAGGGAGGAGTTCATCGGTTGGTTTTTCAGCACTGTGCAGCTAATAATGGCAGGAAACGAGACGCAAGGATTGCATTACGCCGTAATCAAGACACCAGAAAAATACTGGTTACGGTGGAAAGAAGCAGAAGCACACTCAGCTGCCGGTGATAACCTATTGCACCGGGAAATTAGCCAGATATGTAATAAAAAACGTATCCTTGAAATCCTGCACGACTTTATCGTCTTTGATTCGGGGACAAAAAAGATATGTCGACACAATCAGTTCTTCGGTGTGAAGGCAGCACAAGCGCGCGTCAAAAGCAGAGAAGGCGGTATCATCTGGCACACACAAGGTAGCGGTAAAAGCTTGATAATGGTTTGGTTAGCAAAATGGATTCTTGAAAACAGTGCCAAAGCACGCGTGCTTATCATCACCGACCGAATTGAACTTGATGAACAAATTGAGCAGGTTTTTAACGGTGTCAATGAAGATATTAAGCGAACAAAGGACGGTACACATCTGCTCCAAGTGTTGAGCGATGCAACAGATCGGTTAGCATGCTCACTTGTCCACAAATTCGGCAGGTCCGGTGAAATTACCGACTCGGATGTTGATAAATACGTTACGGAAATTGAAAAGCAGCTGCCCAAAGACTTCCACCCCAAGGGAGAATTTTTCGTCTTTGTGGACGAATGCCACCGCACACAGTCAGGTAAACTTCATAAGGCAATGAAAACACTGCTTCCCAACGCAATGTTGATCGGTTTTACGGGAACACCGCTGCTCAAAAGCGATAAACAACGGAGTATTGAAACCTTCGGTCCGTATATCCACACCTATAAATACGATGAGGCTGTCCAAGATGACGTTGTGTTAGACCTACGTTATGAGGCACGCGACATTGACACCAATATCACATCACAAGACAGGATCGATCAGTGGTTTGATAGCAAAACCGCAGGGTTAACCGATATGGCAAAGGCACAACTCAAAGAACGTTGGGGCACAATGCAGAAACTGCTGAGCTCAAGAGAGCGATTAGAAAAAATCGTAGCTGACATCGTTTTTGATATGGAAACACGGGACCGACTGAAAAACGGACGCGGGAATGCAATGCTTGTTGCTGATAGCATCTATTCTGCTTGTCGGTTTTATGAAATGTTTCAGAACACAGAACTAAAAGGTAAATGCGCCGTCATCACCTCCTACAGACCTACCACAGAATCTATCACGGGTGAAGAAACGGGGGAAGGAACTACCGACAGGCAGAAAGAGTATGATATTTACCGAGAAATGTTGGCTGCACACTTCAACGAACCGGAAGATAAAGCGATGCACAAAGCGGATCAGTTTGAACAAGAAGTCAAAAAGCGATTCATTGAAAAACCCGCGGAAATGAAACTCCTGATCGTTGTAGACAAGCTGCTCACAGGATTTGATGCACCGCCTGCCACCTACCTCTACATTGACAAAAACATGCAGGATCACGGCTTGTTCCAAGCGATTTGTCGTGTCAACCGTCTACACGGAGATGATAAGGAATACGGTTACATTATCGACTACAAAGACCTGTTCCGTTCACTTGAGATGGCAATTACAGATTACACCGGTGAGGCCTTTGAAAACTACGACACCGAAGACGTGAAAGGTTTGTTAAAAGACAGACTTCAACAAGGTAAAGAACGATTGGAGGAGACACGCGAGAAAGTTAAAGCGTTGTGTGAACCAGTCGACCCTCCCAAAGATACCGCCGCCTACATCCGCTATTTCTGCAGTGAAGAAAGTGGAAATCTCGATCAACTCAAAGCGAATGAGCAGAAACGTATACACCTCTATAAGATGGTAGCGGCATTCCTACGCGCCTATGCAAACTATCACGCTTCTGTAGGAGGGAACTCCGATTCCCGATTATACTCCTCCGAAGAAATAAATGAAATAAAAAACGAAGTGACACACTACGAGAACGTCCGCCAGGAAATCAAGTTGGCAAGCGGTGATTATGTTGACCTGAAAGTTTATGAACCGGACATGCGGCATCTGCTGGATACTTATATCCAGGCTGAGGAGAGCGAGACACTCTCAAACTTTGACAATATACCGCTTGTGCAATTGCTTGTTAAAGACAGAGAAACAGCGATTGAGATGTTACCAACAGGTATTCGCAATAATGAAGCCTCAATCGCAGCAACAATAGAAAACAACGTTCGGCGGCTTATCGTTGACAAATCAGACATCAATCCAAAGTATTATGCAGATATGTCAAAACTGCTTGAGGAGTTAATCCATCAACGCAAACAAGGTGCAATGGATTATAGCGCATACCTGTCTGGGATTGAAACACTGAGCGCACAGGTTAACGATCCAAACACGCATACATACGGAGCGCGCATCAATACCGGTGCATTACGGGCACTTTACGATAATTTGGGAGATGCAACTGCGGATCGTAGAGAAGAGATGGCACTCACGATTGATGCCGTAATCCGCCGCACAAAGAAACATGATTGGCGTGGAACACATGCTAAAAGAATGGAGGTCCGCAACGCCATCGCAAAAGTGCTCGATGATCAATTCAGTGATGAGAACCTTGACCTTGACGCTATCTTTGAGCTTGTAATGAACCAAAATGACTATTAGTTGGTAGGAGGGAACTCCGATTCCCGACTATATTATCGCGATTCGGAGATCGCTCCTACAAAGACAAATATGTCGCATCTCTGTAGGAGGGAACTCCGGGGAATCATGCAGAATACCAAATGCGTATTCTGCCAAGCGCATTCATACCCGGGGAATGACTAAAGACGAATGCGCGTATGGCATTCGCCATGATTCATACCGTTGATTTCTTGATTTGGATTCCCGATTTGTCGCGACAAATATCAGACAGAATGACTACTAAAACCAACAGTTACCACATTGAAGTAAGCGGACTACCCATAGAGGTTATCCGCAAAGACATCAAAAACTTCTATATCAGTGTTCATCCACCAAACGGACGGATAAGGGTATCTGCACCCTTACGTCTTGATGATGACGCTGTGCGAATGGCAATTATATCGCGCTTGGGCTGGATACGCCGAAAGCAGGCGGAATTTACCAAACAACAACGCCAATCCCAACGCGAGTTTGTCACTGGTGAAAGCCACTATTTTGCAGGAAAGCGCTACCGGCTGGACGTAACCGAACAGAACTGTCCGCCATCCGTTAAGTTACTCAACAATACGAGGATAGGACTCACAGTGCGTCCAGGAACAGATCGGGATAAACGTGAGGCGGTATTTCATGCGTGGTATCGCGAGCATCTCCGCTCGCAGCTGCCACCACTTCTTGCTAAATGGAAGCCGAAGATGAAAGTATCCGTCAACGAGGTGCGCATCAAGAAAATGAAAACGCTATGGGGTTCCTGTAACATTGAAGCGAAACGTATCTGGCTTAATCTTGAACTGGCGAAGAAACCGAAATCGTGTCTAATATATGTATTGGTTCACGAGATGACACATCTATTGGAGCGTCACCATAATGATCGGTTTCGTGAATTGATGGACACTTTTTTACCGCAGTGGCGCACCTATCTCGACGAACTGAACAAAGCACCACTTGCACATGAAAATTGGCGGTATTGACCGAGCACGTGTGCCGTAGCAGCACATGTGCGCGTGAGCGAT
This sequence comes from Candidatus Poribacteria bacterium, assembly GCA_965261435.1. Lineage (GTDB taxonomy): Bacteria > Poribacteria > WGA-4E > WGA-4E > WGA-3G > MSPOR6. Next base: position 51,254 of record CBDHDL010000007.1, on the reverse strand, counting down.
AATCGCACATGTGCGATTATCGGCCTTCCTCTGTAGGAGCGATCTCCGAATCGCGACCTAATGGTCAATAGCAGCACATGTGCGCGTATCGCTCATGTGCTGCTCATCAGTCGGGAATCCAAATCAAGAAATCAACGGTATGAATCATGGCGAATGCCATACGCGCATTCGTCTTTAGTCATTCCCCGGGTATGAATGCGCTTGGCAGAATACGCATTTGGTATTCTGCATGATTCCCCGGAGTTTCCTCCTACAAAAAGAACTGAGCAATATTGATCTACGCAATCGGTGCTTTCCCTCTATTCACAAATAGTGAATTCAAAGCATCTGCAAGGACCTGATTAACAGTCTTATCTTCTTCAGCACAAATAATTTTTACCTGCCTCAGAACCTCCGGCTCAAAATACCCTGATATATGACGTTTACCGCGACGAGAGGGTGGTACCTTATCATCAGTTTTTTCATTTTCCACCGGTGTCCTTGGTGAAACTGGTGTTTCCTCTACCTCTGTTTCCTGCCCATATCCGTCCAAAAGTTCTTTCAATTGTGTTTTTGCTGGCATGTTTATACCTCCATTTCCTTTGCCAAATATTTATAGAGCGCGCGTACCTCGATACTCGCTTTACTACGCGGTTCAGCCTCTTGCACCGTCAATCCATCAATCAACGCATGAACAAACGCCATACGATGCCCAAGTGAACATGGTGCACATGGCACACCATAAGATTCTATTGCACTCCTTGCTTCGTCCGTTAATTTCCCACGTGCGGGCGTTCCGTTGAGAACGACACACGCCGGAACGTCTGCAAGTTTCACCACATCAACCGTTGCACCGATAGCAATCAGATCCAAACTCGCTGGTCGGCACGGTATCAAAGCGATTGTCGCGACACGCGCCGCTGCGAGTGCAGATGTCTCCGCATGGGCAGCTGTATCAATAATCGCTAAATCCACACCGCTATCCTCTGCTTTCTTCATAAGATCTGACAACCGCGACGAATGTGCAGAAATCACCGTCGGTGTATCCATCTCACGTTTATCACTCCAGCTGACAGCACTCGCTTGCGGATCAAGATCAATTAATGCAGTAGTAAGCCCTGCTTGTTCTGCTGAAACAGCAAGGTGAACAGCGATAGTCGTTTTACCTGTTCCACCCTTACGAGAAAGAACTGCTAACGTTTTCATTTCGCCTCCCTGTGCGCGTATTACACATGTGCGCGTACTGCTCATGTGCCATGGTTACTCATGTGCTGCAGTTGACCATGTGCGCGTATCGCACATGTGTTACAGCTGCTCATGTTATGAACAACGTTAGATATTTGAACAAGGTTTCAGTTTAGGAAGGCAGACCAATCAACCCTGATCTGCTTGCGCTGCAGCCGCACATGTGTGCGCATCGATCATGTGATTCCAGCATCACATGATTTTTACCGAGTATCAAACACTCACACGGTAGAGCGGCGGTATCCACATTTTATGGGAACAATTTGATATCTCATGTGTATAACCCATTGGAAGTTGCACAATCTCCATTTTAGGTAGGTGATTCCGAACAATCTGGGATAATAACATTGATATTTACGGCAAAATCGTTCAATCTTCCAACGCAAAGTGTCCCTCACTGTATGTGACGGCACAGCAGAAACTCTCAAAATTGTTCAAAGTTTAGCATAAATATCAACACTATAAAAAATTAATAGCATTTAATTTGACTTTTTTATTAAAATGTTATAACATGGTTTTAAAGTGGGAAGCCCCGCTGGAGGGCGAGGCTTCAAAGTATTTGCTGTCCTAAGCAACCAACAGCACGGACAGCAAGATATCCAGCGATGAATGAAGTTGCCAGATATCAATTTCAATTTAGGTATCTATATTTTACCACAACCTCAAAAAGAATGCAAGTAAAATATAAATTGCCTATTTCACTAGCAAGCGCGACTACTGGTGCCTCGTCAAGTGCTAATAGATGGATATAGTCGTTTTAGTTTGATACGTGCCTCGTCTGTTGTAAATCGCCAACTCATACTCGTTCGTTGCTCATTTCTTCGGGTTTGCCATGCCCAGATTTCCTGCTTGAGGGTCTCTTGGTCAGCGATACGCCTTGAAAGACATCCTCGGGATAGCACTGAAAGTTCAATCTCAGCCATATTCAACCAACTCCCATGTTTAGGTGTATAGTGGAACTGAAGTTTTTCGGCAATACGCCTGGCTTGATCTGGTTTGAAAGCTTTATACAACGAAGCCGGTTTGTGAGTATTGAGGTTATCGCAAACAAGAGTGATCTTATGAGCATCAGGGAAATGAACATCAACCAAATCTCGGCAGATATGAGCAAAATCAATACTTGTGCGTGTGTCGGTTACTTCCACCTGCCGAAATCCCGTAAATGGTGCGAAAATCATAAACAGATTACTAACACCATTGCGCTGGTATTCACAATCATATCGGCACGGAGAACCTTCAACCATTGGTAAAGGTTTCCGAATTTCTTTGATGTGTTGTTTACTTGTTTCATCAACACAAACCACAGGATGTGTAGCGTCTTGTGGACGCTGATAGATTTCTAAGACATCCTCCATCGCAGCAACAAACTCCGCAGATGCTTCTGGTGGAATACACCACTGCTTTTTTAGCCAAGGTCTAAGTTCGTTTTTTTTAGAACCTGTCGTATGGCTTCATGAGATATACTTGAAAAATGTTCTAACTCTACCATTTTCTCAGATAACAACCGAAGCGTCCATCTTGAGTGCCCTTGTGGCGGTTCAGAGCAAACTAAAGCGATAAGATGTGCTTCTTTTTCTCCATTAAACTTTTGGTGTGGTGTGTCTGAACGCTTCTTCGGGTTCAGTGCACTTGTGAGACCATCAAGCACAAAGGTTTTACGTGTTCTCTCAATAGTAGGTATTGAGACTTCAACGGCTTCTTTGATTTGTTCATCGGCGTAGGCAGGTCCAAACTCGCCTTCATCGGCTTTTAATAAGATCCTGGCACGCGTAAGTTTTCGTGCCGGTTCTATCCCTGAAGAGATCAAATCAATGAGATAATCTCGTTGACACTGATCAAGGATGACTTGATATTGTTTTGCTGGCATAATAGACTCCAAGTTATTTGAATAGTTATCTTGAGTCTAATAATACCACTTTTTACACTAACTATCAAACACACTAACTATCAAACAAATGTTGACTAAGCACTAGTTTAATAATTATACCTTAAATCACAAGTAATTTCAAATAAAAATTAAAGTAATTTAAGGTTTTATTGAAATCCCTCCCAGTAGTCAACCTGCTACGGGAATTCCAATTAATGAAAAACTTAATAGAGCGATGCCGATCAAGGGCAGAAAAGCCTTTATCCGCTCTACAAACCCGTGTATTAAGCACCGGTTACTCGGTTTACTACGCCAGCCGAGACGGCAAAGTGATCAGCACCAATCCACATCAGTTTGCTGACGCGGGTTTAGGTATTTTACCAATAGGACGTAATGGATTACCTATTGAAAAATACAGCACCGGTAGCGGTAAAGATTGGAAAACACGCTATGGCGTTGAAGGTTGGCAGCCGCAAAGTTGGAAACGTTCCTACGGTGTTCAAATCTATACCGGTTTACCAAGCGATTACTTGACTGATTTAGATTTCGAATACGCTATCGTCAAAGATTTACGCTATCGTCAAAGATTATCCTGAATTGTTCATTGAAACACTGTCGCGATTATGCGACCTAACGAGGCATCCAATTATGACAATTTCAAACGAGGCATCCAATTATGACAATTTCAAAATCGGGTGGTGTGCGGTTTACTTGCCGAACACCTGACTATCTCCATCCAAAACGAAATGCTGATAGAGAATATATCGGCATATGGAATAAAAATGGTAACAGAACCGCGCTGTATCTCGAAATCTTCAGCGAAAAAGGGTTGTCGCGATGGGATGCCCGCTATGAAATTGTTGAAGGCGATCTCTTCAACATTCCGGTAATTGATGATAAAGACCTCTTTGCTGTTATTGATGACCTGAAAAACCGGATACATGTGCCGCCCCCTGCCAAAGAAAAAGCCAAACCACCGAAACTTCCCCCTACTTCGAAAAAGAAACCAAAAGTAGAAAATGCTGATGAAATCTATGGGCTGCCATCCGATATGGAATGGATAAAATCTGGTGGTGGTGACTATAAGTCTCGCCGCGGTGATTATCCATGCAAAGTAACAAAACACCGAAAATCACAAGGTTCTGCTCAGTATTACCTCAAACCCACCGGTGAGATTCAGGCTTTTTGCCACAATTGCGGTAAAACGTGGATTGCCCGCAGTGTTAACCAGAAAGAACTGATTGCCAAAGTCCGCACAGGCGAAGCCTCACCTCTCTCACTCTCCCGCAAACCCTCAAAACTCGAAAAACATGATCGTGTCTATGCACTCTTAGATTCGGTTGCGAAAGCGAGCGATCAAATAGCCAAGTTTTTGAAATCTGCATCCCGCATTTTTGCATTCCGGGCTGAAACCGGCGCAGGCAAGAATTATCAGACTGAGGCTTATGCATTAGATGTCGGCGCATTACTGCAAACCACACCAACTACAGTCTTAGCAGAAGATTTAGAAAAACGGATGAAATCACGTTTTAGCGAAGCAGGACACCTTGATAGTGATGTGTTCCGATGGCGCGGATTAACACAAAAGGCTGATGACACCAAAGCGAAGTTTCCGAACGAAAAACCTTGTGTGCAAGGGAAACGTGCAAACATATTCCGCAGTAAAGGTGGCAACATCTATAAAACAATATGCCCGTATTGTCCTGCCGAATCTGAATGTCGCAATAGTGGTTACCTATCGCAAATCCGTAACGCTCTAGCTGCGCGCGCTATTATCCTACCGATTTCTGATGTCTTTACCAACCCCACATATCGCAATTTTACAGATGAATTTTTTGTGCAGGAAATGACAAATCAACTGTGTATCGTTGACGAAGTTGATATTTTTGACCTTTTTGTTGATTGCCAGCTCACAAAAGAACGGCTGAACAAATGGAGCAATATGTGGCAAGAATGGGAACTCGGCGATTTCGCCCGTAAGTTGTTGACATTATTGGAGGTCGAAAATAACCCGTTTGCCATCGGTGAATACATAGCAGGCCTTTCCAGTGACGCTCAAGAAAGAATCGCTTATCAGATGCAGCATGTGCGGTTGGCTGTCAATACTGGAGATGACGTTGAGTATCAAGTCCACACTTTAGACGATGCGGTCGCACGCGCTCTACTTCCCGCTACGACTGAACAAGAGATAAAGGAACTACCGTCCGTTGATGGTGACTGGACGACACTCGAAAAGCTTAGCATGTTTTTTGGTAGATACAAACGATTTGAAGATTCACCAATGACCTATCGCGACGGTGTGTTACGGTGGGTTATCTTTCCACAAATCCATCGTAAAGTCAACAAAATCGGTTTCATGTCCGCAACACTAAATTTAGATCTATTCAAACGAGTTTTCCCTGAAGCCGAAACCTTAGATATCCCCCTATCACAATGGGTGCCGGGTGCGCGCTGTTTTCAGCTACGAACGGCAAAAAATCCGCGTGCTACCGTGATAAAACGAGATGATGAGGGTAAGTTTGAAGATTTAAACGACACCGGCACTAAAATCTGGCGAACCATGATTGCTGAAATACAAAAAACACCTGAATTGAACCACGGAATCATCACCTACAAAGATGTTTTAGACTGGGCACACGTCGACATAAAAGAGCTCACAATCACCGCTACAGCAAATTTTGGCGGGCTTGTAGGTTTAGACACAGATTTCCGAGACGTTGATGTTCTATGGATTGTTTTCGCACCAGAAATACCGCCTTACGAAACTGAATGGCGATCGAAAATGCTTTTTGGTAACGATAACATTACTTTGGATATGAGTCGTGATCCTGTTACAGGTGCTTTTGTTGATGAACGGATGCAGCAGATTTACGATGCTGGCGTACAAGCAGAACTTATCCAAGCTGTTGGACGAGCTCGTCTGAACCGTCTACCACACACTGTGGTCATACTCTCTGCACATTACCTGCCCGGTATTACCGACAGACCTGAAACCTATTTATTTGATGAAACCGATTTTGAAGTCGCAGAAGGTTTAGAACGGCTCACCGAAGTTGTTCAAGCTCGTGAAAAATTAGAAAATGAACGAGACAGCAACCCATCCAGTAATAAATCTATTGCTGACTTTCAAGTTTCACATGGATGCAGTAATAGACATGCACGCCGGCTTTGGAAATCTGCTGGCGGTGAAGAACAAGAAATCAAATTAATTTTCAAATTACGAGATGAAGGAATGTCGCTTCGCCAAATTGCTGCAAAAGTTGGTATCAACAAAGATTCTGTCAATAATATTCTTAAACGAAATGCTGAAAACCCAGTCACAGTCAAGTCGGAGGTCAATTTTGTTTCTTAAATTGGATTTTTTCAGTTTTAAAAACCTTCTAAACCCAGTAATAGTAAAGTTTCATAAAGGTTTTTAATAACTGTCTAATATGTGACATCCTCATGTTAAGATACGTACCATGATCATGTCACATATTAGACAGTTATTAAAAAGTGCTATAAAACCTTATATAGACTGGGTTTAGAAGGTTTTTAAAACTGAAAAAATCCAATTTAAGAAACAAAATTGACCTCCGACTTGACTGTGACTGGGTTTATGGGCATTTTGAAAACTTTTTGGAACGCTTTTTGCTAATTTGTATAAATATTTTATTGTTTATGTTATAATATCAATATGGACATACAACAGAGTAATCTTGAAAGTTTTTATGTGGCGTGTACTACTCCACCGATGCAGCGTCGTGTGGCTCACTTCTATTCCCTGATGCGACAACTCCGCCGCTGCCCTATAGTCAAAATGTGCTGCCAAACGACACATTATCTCTGCCACACGCCGCGTGTATTTATCCGATAACGGCAGCTTCGCATCCCATGGCGCAGGCCGATGGCTTTGCTCACATTGATACACCCAACGACAGATACCTATTTTACCACAAAGCATTGAAAAATCCTTTTGCTGTAGACGCAACGCAGGACAAGCGGTGTGGCACTCTGGACAAGAAACAGGTTCACTCACTTTCTCACCAGCCTATTGAGAAACATACATCTCTAAAAACATTTGCGCCAAAGAACGAAATGTTTTAGAGGCATGGACTTTAGCATCCTCTAAGGACACAGTATTATCAGCCGAAAAGTGACCCGTGTCAAGAAGTCCTCCGGGATGAAATAGAGCAGTTAGCACTACGCTACTCGACTTATGGTTATAGACGTCTCACAGCATTGTTGGGACGTCCGGGATACCCCGTTGGGTATAGACGCGTCGCCAGATTGATGAGATCAGCCAATTTATTGGTCAACGTCAAACGTTCCTGTCAGACCACAAAATTGGTTGACGATAAGTGGCAATGGAGCAACCAACTTGATAATCTTGATATTTGTCGGCGGAATCAGGTTTGGGTTGCGGATATTACCTATGTGAGGCTCAAAGGACACTTCGTCTGTGTTTCAGTTCTCATGGATGTATTTACGCGAATGATAAGAGGGTGGTAACTGAGCCGACATTTGACACAACCTCTGACATTGAACCCCTTGCAGCACGCAGGACGGTAAAATGTTCCAGAGATCCATCATAGTGATCGGGGAGTTCAGTCCCTTTCAAGCGATTATATTTTCACTCTCACCGACTATGGGATTGAGATATCGTTGGTTCATAGAGGTTGTCCTTGGGAAAACGGTTATGCGGAATGACTTATCCGAACTCTCAAGGAGGAAGAAGTCCACCTGAATTATTATGATGATATTGCAGATGCGAAAACTCGCATTGGACATTTTATTGAACAAGTATATAACCAGAAACGACCTCACTCGGCATTAGGTTATTTAACACCTATTGAATTTGAACAAAAAACTTGTCTTAACTATAACTAAATTGTGGTCTAAAAAATAGATGGCACTTCACATTTTTATTCTTTTAATCAACTGACAATTACCCTACCTGAACAAATACTAATTAAAGTTGTTTTCTAATGATTGCAGTGCCATCGATAGGAGCGATCTCCGAATCGCGACCTACAATAATATGTTGACAAAGTACTAGAGAGTGGCCCGAATTTCCGATGGTAGTACACACAATATCATATCCGAAAAGGTGCATGTTTTGAAAAAAGGGTTTATGTGTCGTGCGTGCGCGTGCCGAATGAGACACGCAGGCACGCACGACACGCTGTGATGTGCAGTCCTTTCGTTTTGTGTCGGTATATTGTTGAGCTTATTTTATAGCTATTCGGTAGGTATTCAAAAGTGTCTGCGTGTCAGCATTTAGTCTCAATCATAAAACCAATCAAAATACCAATCAGCGATCAACAAAACAACAATAATGATGGATGCAGCACCGCAGAGCGTTCCGAATGGATTGTCGCCTAATCCCTTATTTCCCGCAAAAATTTCATACCACGATCGGAATGGCACTAAAACAAAGGTTTTTACTATTCGCCATGTTCCGTTGAAAAACCCGTGTTTTTGATAGTGTGCTACAATCAACCCAGGACCTTCTGTAAACACGTTTATTATTCCTTTCCAATGTCGCTCAGTAGACGGTTTAAAGGACGTATCAAGTCCATGTTCAATCGCAGTTTCACGGTCAGGGGCAAGTGCAAAGCGATCGTAAAACTGCTGGATGTTGCCATCGTGCAGCACGCCTTGATTCCAAAGTTGCTCTATTTTTGCTTTTTCTGCATCTGTAAGAATGTCGATGTATCTTACATTTTTACGAATTGGGGGAAGTCCTGTCAGTAAACAGAAAATTAATAGCCACCATAGTGTATTTCGCATTCTAACACCTCATAAGATTTAGAAAAAACAAACGCATTGGCGATCCTCTACACTTCAAAACGATCGCCAGTTCGTTCGTTTTTTAGGTTGTGTATAACTTTAGAATTCTACCAAATAATTGAGTAGTTAACTTTGGTTCTTGTTATATTTCGCAGAATTCTAAAGTATCGCTCATCTATTTCATGTTGGATAATTTCTAACCTGATCACCTACTTCACTCAACAATCTTTCTTTGCCACGTCGCGTCATAAATCTTTCCATTTCTATCAACAAAAAGGTATATAAATCTAATCAATTTTGCGTTAGGATTTGACAAGAGACCGTATGTAAGTTCTTGGGCTGTGAGCGGTTCTTGGTATCTGTAAACGTGCCTTTTCTTACCTCCTCCTAAATCCACGACCTGGAAAACATCTATTTCAGGATTGGCTTTTACGAACTCCTCTAAACGTTTTCCTTTCCAGTGCTTGACCGTCTTATCTGCGCGAAGATCAAGCGTTTTCATTGATGTGCAACTTGTAAAGTTTAATAGAATGAAAATGCTACAAACTATTAAAATGTTCTTGCTAATCATTGTATTTCTCCTTTGTTTTGTATCAGTAAACAATTTTGAAAATGTTTTTACAGGGAAATGATACACGTCAAATTCAAATTTGTTCCCCGCTCACTGGAGAAACCGCTTTTTTGTTTTGTGTTTGTGCAATGGAGCGGGCTTCCCCAGTCCTGCTAAAAACTGAAATGCCTTTGAGTAGACATATAGGGAAACCCCAAATGACATTTCAATTTTTAGCAGTGGTAATATCATATCAAGTTTACCCGCATTTTTCAAGAGAAAAGGGGGCAGCGTAATTGTGTTTTTCATAGATGTAAACACAGGGGCGCAGGTTGGTCGGACTGTTGAGATGGTGTTTTTACGCCTGCGCTTTCCATCCCCCTACGTGTCGGCAGCAAATTTGCCTTGCCTATTCGGTAAGATTTTCGGTTGCAAAATGACAGGTAAGGCATTTTTAGGTAGACTTGTGGGGCTAACCTATGGGACTATTACGTGTGTTTTGCTATAGGCGTGATATTCGACTGGGAAAATCTAAATAGAACCGACTCAACCCATATCTGACATGATAACAATGGTAGACTTGATTTAAAAAAATCTTTGGGTAGGATAGAAGAAATGAAATGCACAAACAAATAAGCAGGTAACGCGTCGGTTACCTGCCTATAAGTTGAAAATGCTTCGCGAGCAGGTTGACGAATCAGCGCGGTGTTTTTCTTGTGAAGTATAGATCGCTCATTTTACAAGGTTTTATGATGCTGCCCTTGCCTATTAACATACTTTGTGTGGTTGTATGCTTTATTCTTTTCTTCAGAGAACTCTTTTGATGCACTCTGAATGGAAATGTTGTAACACTATCCGATTTTAGAGGTATCTTATTCGTGTCTCCCGCCAAAACGATGCCAAAAGAAAAAGCTGGAGAGTTTAAGCCAGTAAACAAATGCATCTCACACCCGATTTGTTTGTAATTGAGAAAGAAAATGAAAAGGTGCTGATGTTCATCCCCCTCATATGTTTCTGCTGACCAAACATACCGTGAAACCGAGCCACTGCCACGAGAAATAAAGTTTTTGACACCATTAAACATTGTTTCATGTCCTGTATATTTAGGATAATGATACAGAAAGCAATGAAAAGCGAGTTTTGCGATGGCTCTCATCAATTGTTTTTTACCGCGTTTGTCCATGATGGTTTGAATGGGGTTTCTAAACACTTCTGGTGGCAGATTTTTATCTTCGGCCATTATCAGTTTCGTTTTTGCGTGTATCTTGTTAAAGAAATCATGAAACTTCTGCTCACCCCGTCCATGTTCAGGGAATATTGTCCGCAAGTCATATTGCGTGTGAGGATAGTCGCTCATGTATTTGGATTTAAACTCATCCTCATGTTCCATATAATAGTGTGCTTTCTTTGGTGGAAAGATGTAAGTATTTTTGAAAACGCTGATAACATCTTCCTGTGCATCGTGAGTTAAGCATATCTCCCGCTGTGCTTTGTTCGTGTTATACTTTCTGTTGTTTTCCGTAACGACTTCCTCACAAGTTTTTCCTTGTGGATACAGCGTCAGGATCATTTGCGGTTGCAGTGCGGTAACCTCCAAATAGTTCAGTTGATGATTTACACCGTGAGACTTATGTAAAACGAATAGATTATCGTATACTGGATTTGGAAACAGCATACGTATCGGGCGGACACCACTTTTGGCACTGTTATATATAGACCTCTGCCTCCTTGTTTCTTCTTGTCCGAATTCTCTCTGAATTAAATCAAACAGAAACGCAATGGTAGAACACTCAGACAAAACTACGTCAATTTGACTACCGAAATCCGAATTACACTTTACACATACATGATTGTCTATTGTCCAATGGGGGGTGTTCTTTTGACGCAATGAGGCAAGGAACGCATGTTCACTATTCAACTTTGTATTTGTTCTGCAATAAATGCACTTTCCGACTTTCATAAGGAAACCTCCTTTCACAAATCTACAGCCAGGTGCCGATTTTGCTTAATTTTTTTGGTTGGCTTGTCAAGGTATCACATATATAGACACTGAATAGTGGCCGATCACTTTGCTGTATGTATGTCCTGATTGTTGCCATGATACCGTTTTGATGTCGTCTGTGATATATTTACTCAAAAGATCGTCGGCTTCTGATTTTATTTCGTCTATCTTATACTCATCGCCAAAGTTGATAAATTCTTTCTCTGTGTCATTGTGATATAAAGTAACGCCGTATCTCCGCCACTTTCGCTCATGGGCAGCATGGTATTCGTCAGGGTTTTCAGGAATAAAAGCGGTCTGGTTCTCATGGTCAATTATGATTGTTATGTCGTCTGCAAGTGAGTTGTAAACAGCTTTGTAATACCAGTCTACAAGTTCATCGCTGGCGGTGTAGAGGCTTCCATCCTCACGGACAAAGAGATTATTTTCAATCTCAATCTCTGAACATTCGCCTGTAGCGGCGTGATATGCGTTCTCAAGTGGACGGCAGCTGCTAATCTGGTCGTATCGCGATATTTCAAGTTTCGTAATTCCTTTCATCGTTGTTGTTTCCTTTCTCTTATCGTATGAAAATTAGCGGTTTTCTTCTTGCTGGCGTTACCCCTTACTGCTTTGCAAGGTTTTATACATAAAAGGGACTTGCTGTCGTTCTAAGGTCAATTTTGGCGTTTTTTCGTCAAAGCAGGAGTTTGTTATTATGTTCCTTGACTAAGAGCATCTGTTCACAAATTGCCTCTGCTTGTGATGCGGTTAATGGGTCTTTAGAGTCGGTTCGTTGCATATAACCACCGCTTTTCTTTCGTAAGTTCCCTTTGGTGTTTCTCGTTTTCCTGTTGAAATATTACCGATGGGCGAACTTATCCGAGTCGGATTGTGAAATTTTGCTGTGTCTCTTGATGCTGTTTCTTTCTGGTTTGTTGGTTAACTCAAAAGGGGAGTTTACCTGTAAATTCGGGAATGTATTGTTCAAGGAATGCCCGCCACTGGCGGGCATGTTCCGCTTTCCTAGCGTTCTTTCTTAACTTCGGGACTGTAGGCTTGGCGGCCGCAAATCCCGCACGGTCTCAGGTTGCTAATCTGTTCGCATAAACACGCTGATTTTTGAAGAAAGAAGTTATTTATCATTGCTGGCTGTCCTCTTTTCCGTTACACGGTAGCACGTTCCTATTTCCGTTTGTTCTATTTCTACTTTTATTTGCATCAGCATGGTGGTGACGTTACCTGATGCTTGGCAAGCGTGGCATGTGCTGCGTTGCTGGATGTTGGCACTGCAAGGCGGTTGTTTTCTCTGATAAACATAATACACTTTGGGCATATTCTGAACACTTTATTCATCGCGGTTCTCCTTCCACAATCAAAGAAGTTACGAAATCATTATACTGTCTCTGCATAGTTGCTATGTTCGACAACTTCCCTAACAAGTTAAGACGGGCTTTCTTTAACCGTTTGGGATCGGTGTCTACGGGGAGGCGCTCTCTTTCGTTGATTGCGGTTTGCAGTTTGTCCGCATAAGTTTTGAGGTTCTCAATCAATTTTTGTTCTCTCTGGTCTGGCATGTTTTGTCCTTTCTTGTGTAGTGTGGAGGCTTGTGATTACCCCACAGTATCGTATATAAACGCTGTTACGTCAATCTGTTTTCCTCTCTAGCTGTTCGTGTATCGGAGGGTTTTAGCTTAATGAAGCTTGCCAGGAGGCCTTTCTCTCATGAAAACGCCTCTAATGTGGAATTATAGATATATTTATATGATACCATAATGTAATGATGTATTCAACAATAAACGGTGTAAAAAGTGTTGATATTTTGTGTGTTCATACGTATTATAACGTCAGATAACCCACATTATATGACCTTAAAAATTGAGTAAACATGAAAACAGAATTAGCAATAACAGGGAATACGCTGCTTGCAACGAGAGAAGAAACAGAAAATCTAATACGCGCCAGTATTGCACCAAACACCCTAAAGGCTTATCAACATGCTTTGACGGGGATTCAGACCTATCTTTCGTATCATAGCGTAGAGTTTTCGGATAACGCCTTAGCTGCTTATATCACACAGCTACATGGACAAGGGCGCGCGCCATCGTCAATTTCAATTGTGGTGGCTGCGGCGCGGTGGCAACTTCGCAATGAAAATAAGGATTATGATTTACCTGTCACTTCTCGGACATTAGCAGGTATTCGACGCGAGGGCAGAGATCGAGGACGCGGACAGGTCACAGGGCTTGATTGGCAGGAAACGGAACGAGTCTGTGCGTTCGCTGAATCTGAAGGAACGATCACAGGCTTACGTGATAGTGCAATGATTCGGCTTATGTCGGATTGTTTACTTCGTGTTTCTGAAGTGGTGGCGGTAGATGTATCGGATTTTGAAAAGCAAACCTTGATAGTGCGGACATCCAAGACAGATCAAGAGGGGGGAACAACTGCACTTTATGTCACTAACGAGACACGGAAGGCAGCAAAACGTTATCGAGAGCGCGGGGGTATCACATCGGGGGCTTTATTCCGCAGGATACGCAGGGGCGGTCATATCCAATCGGAGCGGTTGACGGATTTCTCAGCGCGGCGTATCATACAAAAGCGAGCAGTGGCTGCGGGAGTTGAGGGGTTTATTGCAGGGCATTCACTGCGGGTAGGTTCTGCGGTTGCTTTGGCACAGGCAGGTGCGTCCGTTGTTGAGATGCAAATTGCAGGCAGGTGGAAAAGTTCACAGATGCCTGCACATTACGCGAAAGCCGAACTGGCGGAACGTGGGGCAATTGCGAAGTATAAGGAAAAAGAATCGCGATAAGTATCACATAAACTATCAATTAGATAAATAGTGTCTATAATGGATCAACGTTTCTGACACAATAGGTTCAAACAGTTATTTGATATGAAACAACACGACTTCACTATGCCTATACAAAAATTCAATGCAGCGGAACGAGAAGCAATTTGGTTAGCACACAGTAAAAAGTGTGCATATACAAGACGTTTACTTGATGTGAGTAACTTTCACATTGATCACGTACTCCCGATGTCTCTTGCCAAAGATGTCACTCTTCTCAACTCTATAATAAAAGAGTACGATCTACCCGATAACTTCAACATCCGTGGTTATGAAAACTTGTTACCATGTCATCCTACAGTGAATCTTCAAAAAGGTGATTTGCTCCTTGACCAAACACGTTATTACCTGAGCATAGCTGCCTCAAAGAAGGCGAGCGTAGAAACAAATATAAAAAACATTGAAAAACGAGATGCCCGCGGGAGAGCAATTCTTCTACTATTGCAATGTCTAAAACGAGGTGATCTTACTCCGAATGAGATCTCTGAGATACTTCAACAACATCCTGAACGATCAGAACCTATTTTTGAACTCATTGAAGGTATGCAGTTTGCTGATGTCACAGAGATAAAAATTATTACTAAGACAGACATAGAAAATCTTTGTGATCTTCCCATCTGTTTTGGAGAGAATAATCATATTGATAGTTTAACGCTTACAAACAGAAAAGATGAAACAGTTAAAGTGCAAACATGCCGAGAATATGAATCAGCACTTGAGCAAGGATACTTCGCCTATACGACTTTTGATATAAAAATGTCTACGTGGTTTAGACATCAATGTGGATTACTGAAGGCATTACAGACAGCAATTACACCACAGTATAGTTTTATTTCCACCCCAAGAGTAGGCGTAATTAATTTAGAGTTGATACCTGTTTCCTTTTTTCCTTGGATGGAGGATGAAGTAGAAAGTGTAGGGTTAAGCGCAACATATCAGGATAAAGTAAAAGTTGGTGAACTTATAGTGAAGGAAGTAAGTCAAAACTCCTTATGCATTGAGGATGAAGTAATGGGACAAAGCTTGGTAGAGGTAGTAAAATCGGACTTTAATAGGGACGGTTTTGAGGATATTTTGCTTTTTGAGTACTGTTACGCTACGCATGGAACATTAGGCAATGGCGGGGTTCGTATATTGACCAGAAAAACAGCAAATGGAAAGTTTGAAATATTGGAATAGTGTTGCGTTCATTGTCTTCTGGTAACAAAATATAACCCCTACTGTAGTAATAAAACGTGGTGCAATCATAGGATATAAAGAAACCAATCATACTAAAGTCTGAAAAACAAATGTCGGTATCTTAATCATATATTGACATAAAACAATTGGACAAGTTTTAGAAACTATCAAGCCTCAGATGTGATAGCATGCCTATGCTTGTACACAAAAATCAAAGGTGACAATAATGTTATACGAAGAATTTATAGCAAGAACTCAGGCAATAGCTAAGGAGTTAGGTATTCAAGTGCCTACTTCCTATTAATAGGTATGCCCCATCCGAATGCTGGAAGTGCAAAAAAGAAATAATCCTTTACACTTATCCTGGATGTAATCAAAGCATCGGGGGTGTTCCACCCGATCCGACCCATGAACCGATACCTTTGACACTTAAAAAGTTGTTTATCTGGAATAATTGGCAATATGCAAATGTTTGCCCGCACTGTGAATCATTGCAGGGGAATTTTTACATATACCACGAACCTGAAGGAGTATTCTTTGGTATGGGTGATATAGTAGATTCTCAAGAGGCATACGATTCAGATATGGCACGTATTGTTGAGTATTGCTAAAAGGGAGATTCCTCGTACACAGATATGTAGAAGTAAAACAAGGTAGATTATAACCTGTGAGAGTTCGGGTTTTCACCTCAATCGTTACTTTGCGATCGGTGGCTTATCATTCACCTTGAAATAGTTGTTAAGTGCCTCCACCAACATTTCTTGGAGTGTCATTCCCCCTTTTTCAACACTCATAATCTTGAGTTGTGCCCATACCTCTTTTTCGAAATATCCTCCAATATGTTTTTTCCCGATCCTCGTATTTGGTTTCGGCTTTTGATTGTTTTGGACATGAGTCGGCGATGTACTTTCGGGTTGAGTTGATTGTTGTAGTTTTTCTTCATTTTTTATGAAAGTTTCTGCTAAACCTTTTTTCTTTGTTGACATGCTATACTCCCATTTCTTTTGCGATATAGGTGTAAAGTTCTTTTATTTCGCCAGAAGCTTTCCCGCGCTGTTCATATTCCTGGACGGTAAGTCCAGCCGTGAAGGCGTGATTGAAAGCGACGCGCTGCCCAATGGTACAGGGTGCACAGGGAACGTCATAATGACTGATTGCCAAACGAGCCTGTTCTGCCAGATCGCCGTGCGGTGGGACTACGTTCAACACCACGCGTGCTGGCACATTTGCGATTTTTATGATATTGATTGTTGATCCGATGGCTTGCAGATCTATCAAGGCGGGTTTACAAGGAATGACGACAAAATCGGCAACGTGAGCAGCATCGAGAGCAGCCGTTTCTGTGTGTGGTGCGGTATCGAGAACAGCGAGCGTCGCTCCACTTTCTTTTGCGAGATGGAGTGTCTCTGGCAACCGTGACGCGTGTGCTGATACTACAGCGGGGGTTTCCGCTTCGCGGTTATCCCGCCACCTTGCTGCGCTGGCTTGTGGGTCAAGATCAATCAAGGCGGTGGTGTGTCCTGCCTTTTCGGCAGCAACAGCAAGGTGAACTGCAAGGGTCGTTTTCCCAGTTCCGCCTTTTCTAGACAGGACAGCAAGTGTTTTCATTTTTACCTCCAAGTGTGAACTTGTGCAGATGCACACATTATCAAATGTGATACTGTGAACTTGTGCACAATATCATACCTTACAGATAAAACGTGTGTTTGTTAAGTACGTTACAATATCTGTCTCCACTCAAGCAACAGGTGATTAGGGTTACCTTGTTATACCACTAGCCTGTGCAATTTATTTCATTTTTTTACTGCGTAAATCCTGCATAATTACTTTTTGTCAAAGGTGTAAAAAATATATTGACATTTGCTGTAATCTTTAGTATTTTCTTGTATGGAATAGGGATACTAAATGAGAGGACTGGGGTGGAACAACTCTCAACTCTCACATATTAACCTGCTTTTTTTAACATGCTTTTTTAAGTTAAGGAGAACAGTTATGAGCGACTTTACCCGTGTCATTCAAGAGATTAAGAAACTTGAATCCTTGATACCATCTGGGTTTCTGGGAATTGGAGACAATTGGGATTTTAAAGAACTTTGGTCACAAATCAAGTCCACACAAGAAGCCTTCAATGTATCTTGTTTCCCTTCTCAAGAAGAACATCAAGCAGCATGGCAGGATTTTCAAAATTTAGTTAATGTGGTTAAAGAAAAACAAGCCGAATATCGCGGAGAATCCGCAAAAATGCGTGACAAAATAATTAGAAGGGCTGAAATGATACCACCAACGGACGATAGGTGGATTGCGTTTCTCTTGACTGTGGGTATCAGTGAAATAATAGAGAATTTATTTGGAGAGTCTGACTCACGAAAAGAAGCCTTGAAAGAAGCTAATAATGAGATGAAAAAACTATGGAATTTGGTTAATACTGACAACTTGGAATATAGGGATAAAGGCACTGTCATTGGTGCACTGAAAGATGCTGAAATTAGACTGCAAGATGCTTGGGATGAGTGGAAAAAATTTCATGAAACAAAATCTAACGAATTGCGGGATCAAATTGTTGGATTGGCAGAAAAAGCTGTTCCGTACGATTGGGAGGAAGTTATCGGCCTCGTTGGGGGAGCAGCGTTAACAGGGGGGATATCTCTGATATTAGAGTTATTTGAAGACCAAAAGTCAAAATTGAAATTCCAATCTGAAGAGTTACAGAAGGTTTGGGAATTATTCAATTCTGAAAAGCATAACCTTATTCAACCAGATAAAGACATTGCATATCAGGCTTTAAAAGAAGCTCAATCTCGGTTAAATGAGGCATGGGGAAAATATAAAGAAACAAGAAAGAACACAATTGATGAGATTAATGAAGGCAAGCGAAAGAGGCGTGAAGTCTGGATAAACAAAGTAAAAGAGAATATTAAAAGTAATGAACAAAAAGTTTCCAAAGCTGAAAACGCTTTGGAACGTAAACGTCAAAATCTTGAAAATAATCAACAGAAAGTTGTCAAAGCTGAAAATGCTTTAGAACGTAAGCATCAGCATAGAGATGAACTCTACGAAAAATTAGACAATGCTACAAACAATTCATATATAGAAAGAGTGGAAGGTTGGATTGAAGAAAATTCAGAATCCATTCAAGATATTGAAGAACAGCTGGATCGTTATAAATCATGGATACAAGAGGATATGAGTTCCATTCAAGACATTGAAGAACAGCTGGATCGTTATAAATCATGGATACAAGAGGATATGGACAAACTTAATAGCTGACGTTTGTATCTTCTCCAAATCGTTGTGTCAAGAGTTGATTACATTATACAAGTCTTCTCTTGTCATGGATGGGCTAACAGGCACTCTGTTTTATTATTCTACCAGCTTATGTGATTTTTTATTTTTTTAATTATATTTTTGGGAGTTCCATGTTGCCAGTCCCGCCAAATCAGGCAATGCGTCAGATGCCCCTGTGTGGTGATCTAAACCTACCTATATCTGTCTGATTTCTCCCAAACACATTGTGATCCCCAAAATTGTAAGTGTCCACTGGGTTAATCCAAAGTAGTGTGAACCCTTTGAATCGGAAAATAGGTGCTTTGATGAAATTCACGGCAGGGTGATGTATCTCAGTGTGTGATAATACGCCAAAACACATTAATAATGTGTTTTCACAGTTCTAAAACAATACACGTAAATCTAACCCCCATTACAGATGAGTCCAGCTAAAAATCCAAAGATGTTATGAACGAAAAGGATTAGAACTTTTCAAGGAATCAATCAATTCGTTAATGCTGCAGCTCCATTTTCCCAAAACAAAAAGGGTGAACTCTCTCGTAAATAGGGTTTTAGGGTTGCACTTCGGGATAAGAAACCCATTGCTTCTGATTGGTCCCTGGGGTAGTGGAAAGCACAACCTTTTTATATTAATTATGAATATTATGATGACACGACTTGCATAATCCAGTCAAATCTCTTTCAATATTTTCCTTGCCCACATTTTCATAGGTTTTGTGATGCAATGCTATAGCCTTCCGACCACAAATGCAGAGAACTCCAAACTTACGAAAATATTCGTTTCGTTTTTCCTTCCACGCGTCAGAGCTAAGATATTTTTCGTAAGCAATATTCCACTCCTCACCGCTTTTTTTATATGCTTCGGTTAGAACGGAATGCCAGAATTCATTTCTGAGATTACGTATTCCATCTAAGTCAAGATTTAGTCCAACTGCTACGTCAAGCAAAAGTAACAAACGTTCATCATCAGATTTTTGTGTAAACCATTTTGCAGAGATTGCTTTATACTTGCAACGCGCTTGAGCAATAGTCACTTGTTTTTTAGGAGGAACATCAAAAGAAATGTCATTAGAATTTGTTTTTGTCATTTTAACGTCCTTGTTTTGTATCTGATAAATAATACCGTCCCTGGGACTGTATCAACTGCTTTTACTGTAGAAAACCTGCAGGCACTGGGTGTTCGTGTGTTAACTCTGTAATTTCAATTCTGCCTCTGCGGTTTGCTGCCTCATGGATACTTGCTATCGTTAAGCCCGATACCGTTTTTCCGACTTGTTTAAAAGAGTTAATATAATCCTTCGCCAAAGCGACACTGCTTCAGGGGCACGTACATCTATACCGATTGAGTTGAAATGCGGCGGACAGATACTACAGATCATCATTTGTCAAAACTTCATCAAGATTACGCATAGCGATTTTGTGTTGCCAAAGTTGTGATGGTTTCCTGCGTGTCATTGCCACCGCCGCATAACAGAAAAAACTACTCGCCATTTTAACTTTTCTGTTAGCAAAAAAGCGGTACCTAAAGGTTGCAGTTCACCGCCTTTTTTGTGTTTATTCGTAAAGTTCTAATTTATAAATACCTAATTCAGCCGCTTCATTAAAACTCGCACAATAAAGATTAAATTGTTGTTTTAATTTCTTTATTCACTTCTATTTTGAACGGAAGAATCGCACCCACATACAATGTGGCGTCTGATTTTCCACAAACGGCATCCCAAACCATTGAAGAGAGATAACTCGGATCGATACGTACATTTCCGTCAGGAATTTGCTCTTGATATGCTTTCATAAATAACATATGCTTTCATAAATAACTGTGCGTATTTGTCAACAATTACATCTGAATTTTCGATGTTTGTTAGACATGGTTAGTGTTCTTGTGACTTGTCATGTTCGTCTGTTTCGTTTTCATTCTTTTTGAGGTATTTTCTCAACTTGTTTAAATCATAAAAATCGGTTCTGTGTCTATATTTGCTTGTGTGATGATATTCACATGAACCGATCACACTCAAAAGAATGTCTTTGGCTTCTCTTACAAAAATATTGATTCTATGTTTGTCTAAAGTTTTGCGGGTAACCCGCGAAATTGGAACTTTACCCTCGGAGTAAGCAGTAACGGCGTTTTTTGACATACCTTTTTTATGATTCCAACCCCTGCCAATATGAATTGGTGTCTCTTGCTCAAACCCCTCGGGAAACTGATGTTTTAGTTCTTTCTCTTGCTGCTTTAATTTCTTTGTTTTTTCAATCATACTGATAAATTCTTTTTCTGCTTGTGGATCTGTGAATTGAATTGAGTATGAACCGCTTCCTGTTTGTTTTCTATAGACCACTACACCTTGATCAACCAATTTTTTTGCCTTTTTTTCAGTTAATAATTTGCTGTTAAGTCTGATTCCTTCGCGGGAAAGGACTCTATATTTTTGGGGCATCAGTAAGTACCTCTTTAAATTTGTTGTGGGTAGAGCGGTTTAGGCTTGTCGTGAGTCGCCAAATAAACAGCCTTAGGTCTCTTATTATATAAAACCTATAACACAAAATTATATAAAACTTATATCAGATAAAGGTTTATAGCGTGTATTGATTGTTCTGTTTCCCGTGATTAACGCAAGAATAGCATTATCACTGAAAAGCGAAGTCTTGTAGTCGCACGTTGCGTTTCTAACGCACTTTTGAAAATGTTTATGGTGTTTATAACCCTGTGAGTCGGGGTGGGGAGGCTGTGTGATGATATTTATTCAGGGTGATTCTGTTAGGGTTAGTTGTTAATGAGATTATTTTGTTACCTGTTTAGTCTATGTCGTTGCCTCTGTTTTCCTACATAGAGATCACTTTCCTTTCATCGCGGCAGTTTATGATGTTTGACGTTTTCAATCGTCAAAATAGTTTTACTTGTATTTACATTACTTATACACCTAAAGCACTGTTTTGTTCCGCTTTTTTGCTCTGCGTATAAGATACCGCCAATCTTGAGTGTCGACTGGCTGTCCTTTCCTGTGTGGTTACCCCACATTATTGCATATAAACGCTGTTCTGTCAAGCGGTTTTCCTTGCTATATGGTGTGTTTCGTCGGGTTTTATCCTCAAGCGTTTTTTCTGAAGGAGCGCAAGGGCGAAGATCACGTGGACATGGATGTCTGGTTCTCGTCTGTTATCGGGGTGGAATTCTATTATATCGGTTTCCTGTGCCTGTAGATCGGGAAACTCATTGTGTAGCAGGTTCGATTCTCTGCGTTGACAATCGCTCCACCTGTAATTCGGGCTTTGCAATTTGTAGCGGTGAAAAGGCAATTGCAGGCGGGTGTCTGCTGTTTTTGATAATCTCTGCGGTTACTGTAGTATCGTGAACATCCGTTTTTATTTTTTTCCCTGTGGGTGTGGCAGGGCAGGTGTTATCCCTGCCGTGTTCGGGTGGTTTAATTGAAATAATCTCTGAACGTTCCTGTAAGTTTGCTCTCATGCTCAAACAAGGTCCCTAATTCGTGACTCCATTCGTCTATCTGCTCTTGGTATTCATCATGAGAAATTGGACACGCTTTCAAATTTTTCTCTGCCGTCTCTGCATCTGAACAGATACATTTTTCCCCGCCGTATAGTTTGGCATCGCTATGGCACATGGACACCTGTAAAATTACATTGGCACGTGACATTATTCCGTTACTTCTGCTATCCGCCAGCACCAAGCCTTCAAGGTTGCTAATCTCTTTGGAAATTTCATTATAGGCGGTTCCCTTGTGAATTTTGTCGTTACTTGTGTCTTTGTTCCCTGTAACGCCAATGGTGACAGGGGGGATGGCGTTTTTTGGATGGGAATAATTAGCGGAGTTATTCTAGGACTGATCTTGTGGGAGTGGTCGGTTGGCTATGGGTAAAAAAAGCGGAGGGTTCTCACTTTTCCGCTTTCGTTTCCGTGATGGACGGGTGTTTTGCTTTCCAAACGGGACGGTGTCAATTGGTCCGTTTCTGTCTGGCGCGTCTCGTGTGCTGGCAGGTTGTCTCTTTCCCTGTGTTTCCCTGTTCATAGAATTAAAACAGGCGAAGGTCTCTGGAGCTGGTGTGTTATATGAGAGCGGGGGGAGTTTTCAACACTATTATCAGTAATCTTTTTCTGGTTTGTAAGGGGTTAAAGAATATCGAGGGAGTGTCCTGATGCCTTTTCAATGTGTTACTCTTGTTTGTCATCGTCCATAATGTATCAGCACAAATACTTGTTGATATAAAAGCTCAAGCGGAACAGGATGCACAAGCGGATGTCAAAAGTATCGGTTGGCTCGCGTTTGGGATGGGTATCGGAGGCATTAGCAGCATCGCTAGTATTTTGGTTGGGTTTGCTACAAGCAATGAAAGATATAGCTGTACCTGAACCAAATTTTGGGTGTATAGCAAGCACATGTCTTATTGGTGTAGCTGCTGTGCCTTTACTCATCTATCAAGTCAAACCTGCCACCTGAACGGTGGCTTGGTAAGTCTGCAGCATACATTGAGGCCTATTCAGAAACTTATCAATCCGCCGTAAAAAAACATAGGGTAAAAATACCTATCTTGGATCGTTTGCTGGAACGTTTTTTACTACGTGGTTTTTGCTGCTAGATCTTAATAATTAGATTTAGATGTGTGTCAATCTCCTGCGGTGTCGGCGGCATATGCTGCTTGTCTTATGGTGTGTGCTTCCCGAGTTTAGATTGTGGTCTTGTGTCCGCAGTATGCGTTTTTCGGGAATGTGTGGTGTGTGGTAAAAATAAAAAACTTTGAAGTCCCGAACTATAACTGTGGCTTGAGCGTGGGGCTAAAATGTGAGATCTGCCGTGTCGCGAGGTTTATCTCACATTATGGCTCTTTTGTATTTTGAGATTACAGGTGGAATCCAAGATACAGAAGATCGTCTCGATTCTGTAAAAACTACCAAGAATTCAAAGGATCGGTGTAATATGCTTTGAAATGCGTAAACACTGACATTTTATCCCGCTGTATCGGTATCAAATCAAACAGGGTATAAGTTTTTGATAATCACATGTCACCTAACTTTATTGTTATTTGATAGCTATTGTGTAGTTGTTTGAATGTTACTTAGTGAAATATACCTCAAGGTATAGCATAGACACACCTGTCAATACTACGCTGCAGTTTTTTCTACGTTCTCAGTCAGTATCAATCAGATTGCAAGTTCTGTTTACTAAATCAGCGAACCTTTCTGGTTTTCGCTCAGATGCGTCAAGTTCCGCTGCGAGTTCTGCCCACTGCTGCTGTGCCATCTCTATTCTGCTCCCTATTTGATGCAGCTTCCGCACCCAATCCCAGAAGATTTCGAACTGATATTGTTGTCTAAGAGTTTCTACTCAAGTTTCTTTGCTAATGCAAAGCAGCGCTTCATCTGCACATCATCTTTCGGAGGCGGTTCCGCTGGCATGCTGGCGTCGGGTTTGACACCGTAAAGGTAGAAGTTTAGCACGTGCTTGATAACGCTCACTGGCAGCAGTTGCCGAATTGCGTTACGTTGTGCTTTGTGAATTGCTTTTGTGAAAGCGTATGGGTCGGTTTTGCCGTTCGGCAGTTTTTTATTCTGTTCATAAGCCCTCCACCGTTCCGATCCCGTGACTGTATCAACGGCTTTCGCTGTAGCAAGCCAACTGTCCCCGCGTTCTTCGTGTGTCAACTCTGTAACCTCAATTCCGCCTCTGCGGTTTGCTGCTTCATTAATACCTGCTATCGTCAAGCCTGATACAGTTTTCCCGCCTTGATTGAACGAGTATACATAATCCTTCGCCAAAGCGACACCGCCCCCGTGATCTCCGCGATGATAGCTGCGTCGTCTTTTGATTCTAGCGTAGCGATTGCATGTTCTTTGTTCATCAGTTTCTCCTTGAATCTGGACACAAATATCGCTACAATGAAAATAGCGATTAATTTGGAAGTTGATAGTTTCATTTTTCGCGATTGGGGAGCTGCAACTCCCCTTTTCCTGTTACTAAATTAGACGTTTTTAATTGAAAAAAGTTGAAAATAAAATCGTCTATAAATCCAGTCACAGTCTATAATTATACACACTTTTCACATCAAAATGTTCCGCTAATCTGAGTGTGTTTTTGGAGGTGTTTCTAGTAGTCGATAGCGTTGTATAAGTTTTATACAACACTTTTTCAATTTTGGAATTGGGCTGGCATTGGGCAATTCGGGTGTTGGTCGGTATGCTGATCGAGGCTAGTAGATCGGCGGGGTGCGGGCTTCCAAAGGTGTGGGTCTTCGGTGGGCTGGTAGATCGGGGCGTTCAGACTGGCACAAAGATTGCGTTTTTTCAACTCTTATCGATAACCTTATTTGTTCCTGCTTTCGTGGTTTCCTGATGCTATTCAAAGGATGTCGTCAATCAACCATGACTGTCTTTGTCTATGTTTGTTTGGCAAGGGTGTTTTCGCCTGTTCCGTAGTGACGTGGCTATTTAGAGAGGTCTCAACAGAATAAAGAGAAGCGGTATCGTAACGTATGTTGCTCACCGTTTTTTCGTTTGGTTGCATGTCTGTTTATCCAGACGTGTTGCATGTCGCCCTTATTCTTTTTCGCAATAAGTAGTTTTGGGCTTGCATAGATTAAAGATTGGCTCAAAAATCATTTAAAATAGTGCATCAATTATTTCTTTAGAAATTGCGTTTCTAAATTCTTCCTTTTCTTGAAGATCAGTAACAATTCCGTTTTCTAAATCAATGAGCAATTGTTTATAGGTGTCGTCTTTATCACTAATTGATATTTGTATTAAGCCTGAATTGCCAAAATCTTCTACTGCATCATATAATGGATCTAACAGTTTTAATAATTCCTTTGGTTTTTCTTTGCGAATTGAATTAACAATGTCATTCGCAATTTTTCTTTGTAAATCTGCATTTTCAAGAATTTGTTTATTAACGTCATTTTCTTGAAAATTAGGAGTAAAGTATTCAGTTCTATAACTTGATATGAAACTATCAGATAAAGGAACTGAAATGTTAATTTGCATTTTTATTCCACCTTTTTGAGTTTCGTCTTTAGTGCGGCTTATGTTTTTGTGCCTTCAAATTATAACACGGACCACATACATCTTAATGCTCTCGTTCTTATGCATTTATTGTTGTTTGTGTGCGTCCTGCGTCAATCTGTGCGGTGATCTGTGACGGGCAGGGTAGTTCGTTCAAGCACACGGTATCGATTGATAGTTGACACAGCAGAAAAACGCATGCAAGTGATTCTGACGAGAATATAGCAAGTATCTCGCCCAGTCAACGCTCTTCTCTTGAATTGACTGGCGAGATATAACGCAGAATGAAGTCTGTATCACCAGCAGCCCGTTTTTGCCTGTCAACTATATTCACAAATGTCCGCAGTTATACCAACGTTTTTTTAGCGTTGGTTGGTAGTTCTCAATCATATCATTCCCTCCAAAGTAAAATACTGTTGTACCAATTTTGAGACGCCTTCTTGTATTGTTTCCTTAGTAGTGTTGTCAACAAATGTGAAATTTTGAAGACCTCCTTTAAAAAGTGGAATTTCGTTCATGAATTTCCTGTGCCATTTGTCCGAAGATACAAAATAAATGTTAGCGTAACAGGTATACAACATATATTCAGCATCCTTAAGAGCTCCTCCTCTAGGTGCTGAATCTTTGGGATTCTCACGAAGGAACAGATGGATTGTCAAACGCCATGCCATTGCTCCGAGTGTATATGGGGCGAACTTGCTGATAGAAGGCATATTTTCCTTGAGAAATCTGTTAAAGATCTGAGTCCGTTCCTCTTGTGTAAGTATTGGACTCAATAGCGTGCATAGTCTCTGTAAAATTTCATAAGCCCGACTTTGATCGCCAGGCTCATGGTGGAGTAGATTCGTAGCCACTTGATATGAATTTACCAGGGAATCTGTTTCAAAGCTCTCACAAAGTGCTTTTAGAGATGCTTTCACAGATGTTACCTGTTCGTGGGAGAAATTGTTGACATCTATCTTATTAAGGGTTTGTTCCATTTCTGGGTAATGCGGTTGGTATTCTCTACCTATTTCTTTTAACTTGTTCAGCCATTCTTCCTTAGAGAGATTATCAGTGTTATTAATTAAACTCAATAACTTCTCTTTTTGTGGACCTACTATAGAAGACAGATTTTGAATATTATCTTCCCTATCCTTCAGGGCATCTATAAATTTACTCGCGGATTCTTTTAATGCTGAAATATCTTGTTTTGACCTATCAAAAATCGACTTTGTTGCGCTGTCATTTGTAAAAGGTATAGGTTCGAAGGATATCCCAGTAATCAACTCTTTTTTTGCGCGTTCTGACCAAATAGGGACGGCGAATATATTTTTCATATTGAGCATTGCATTAAACTTGCCAAATTCACCTTTCGCAATTTCAGTCAATAAAATAGGCGGACAGAGAATTGTGTATTTCGAAATTAGAACCTCTCGTTGTTTAGAATTTAAGGCTTGCCAAAATGATTTATCGGGTAGTAAGAATTTGTCTTGTTGACTCCTCATAGTCTTCATGCTTTCTAAATCGTCTTTTTTCATTTTAATAGATGTCCTGTGATTATTAGCGTTGTGCTTGTTTATTACTTTAGAGAAAAACGGTAGAATTCCTTATCCTCAAAAAAACAAGCATATTTTGGAATACTTTTAGTGTGTTTGGATTCCAAATTCTCACTAACGGAAGGGGAGCTGCTTATTATCCTGTCAGCGGCTCCCCTTAAAAAATGTGCGTTAGTTTCAACTGGTATGTTCAAGTCTGTAATCTCCTAAACCGCATTCAGATATAGGTAGGGGTTTGATAAATCCACGTCCTCTTAAACGGCTATTTGATTGTGCATATCCACCTGGCGTATTTATTCGGTCATAAACCCAATACGTGTCCCCCTCACGAGTAAAGTCATCTCGCTTAATCTCACTAAGCCCTAGTTCCTCAAGTGTATGTTCCGAATACTCGTTAAATTCAAATAGCATTGATAGATACATTTCTTTGATAGCCAGATACTGCCGAATTTCTTTTAGTCTAATTTTAACTTCATGTGGTGTAATCACTGCGATTAATTCACTGTTTTTGTAATATTCATCAGTGTCTCTATCATGATATAGATTATGGAAAAGACGAAATTCCTCAACAATTTCTAAGTATTCATTGTATTGGCTTTCAAAATTCCGTTTAATTACCAGCGGAATTGATTCATATTGATCTTCTTCAATACCCCAAGCAAAATATTTTATTTTGTTTTCTCCAGATGAGGCGTAAGCTGCAGGTTCAGGCCATACATTTTCAATAACATCACGGATATAATCCCCATGAGCGAGCATTGTATTTGCTAAATTATCAGGGATCAACCCTGATAAAATAAAACATGATTGTCTATGATCATTGGGGTCCCACCGATGAACAGTGATCAGGTCGGTCGCTTGTAATGTACGTCTAATCCATTTTAGGTTGTGTTTCTGAGACAAAGGTTCATGATTTTCATCAGTGATCATGACTTATTACTCCTTTATAAATTGGTAATTGTTGTGCTATTTCGTTAATCAATCCCATTTTTTGTAACACGGCAGGAAGAACACGAAGAAGAACGCTTGTTTTTATACTTACGAGTTAATCAATTTTCATGCTTTTTAAACCTGAAAAAATCAAAAATTCCACTTTTCTGTTACCGCTTAAGGGTCTGCCAAAGAGAAACCATAGCAACGCCTCTAATAATCTTTTAATACTTCTTTTATTTCCCTATCATTCCGATTGTGCCGTGCCTTCAAACCACTCACTTTCGGGTGTAAATGCCTGATCTGTAAAATCCAAAAACCTTTCGTGCAGTTCCGATTCTTTTTTACACGTAAGGTTTCGTCCCAAAGTCGGCTTGGCTTTACGATCACAATCGCAAATAATGGATGCAAGTAGCGACATTTGAAAAGGGGTTGCTTGCCTGCATAACACTCAATCTGCGTTTTAGTATGCCTTGCGTAACCCCTATCTTGATATAACCTTCACATTCAACAAAATAGATGTGATGACTCATAATGTTTCAATCTTTCTTATAATTTTCTGATCATTTCCATCATGGCACATTGCAATCTTCAAAAAATGAAAAGCTTTTGATGTGGTGTGATTATCGTATACATTTAAATATCTTGCTCACAGAAATTAGTCTGTTTTATTAATCTGGGTAGACTGAACTTGCTCTGAAGGTAAGGCTTTCTTCTGAGTCGCTGTTGCCGAAGTGTCACTCACCTTATAATCCGTTGCAATGAAACTACAACTAATAAATAATACTGACACGGCAAAACAAAGACACATAAGGATATAGAAGAATTTACAAGACTTTTTTAGTCGACGTTTCCTGATACCTGAAGATTTATCATCATTTTCTACGTTTTGTTTGAACTTCTGAGGAGGAAGTCCTTCCAGGCGAGCAAGTAACTGATAGAAAACCTCTATCATGTTTTTTACATCCTGATCCTCTGCTTCTTGCAAAGCAAGGGCTTGTTCAGTATGCTCTTTGTACTGATTTCTCCAGTATTCGACATCATTGTCGTCTTCAAGAATTTTCAAGTATTCGGGATCCATATCCATTCCCAATTCCTCATATAAACACCACGCAATGAATTGGGAAGATGCATCTTCAGGTAATTCAACAGGAACTTTTGAAGAAAATTCGCTATACCCAGTCAGCCAACCATAGATATGTCTTTGATCCTGCCTGTCCTGTTCTTGTAGAAAAAGATGTAATATTCTGAACAATAATCCGCATACGATTGTTGCCGTTAGAAAAGATATTCCTATCTTCATGGCAGTATATAATAAAGGATTAAATTTTCCAAATTGAGATATTATGAGAGCAATTGATCCCGTAGACATACCGACAAGCCATACTGCTATACTGTCTTGTTGCTTGCTGGATTCGAGCATGGTATCTTTGAAAGTTAGGAAATGGTCTCTGATAAGTCTAGCAAATTCCTGGCCAGGTCTAACATTATTTAGATTAGGCATTTTCAATATCCTTTTGAAACATGAATTCAGAGAAGGAATGTATCAGGTATGAATTCTGCCTTCTACATAATCAGTATAACACATTTTTTGGTTGATCTGGCAATGTCGTAGGCGCGGTAATCCGTATAGTTGATAAGGCAATCTGCATTAGCCGATAACGATTGGCACAACTCAGCCTATTTGATGTGTGTTAGTAGTCAAATTTTTCTACCCAAAATTTGTAAAGTGAGGCGTTTACATTAAGTTTGTAAGTCTTTTCACCACATTTGATGAGTTGACCTCTTTGATGAAAACGGTCTAATAATGACTCTATCGTTCCGCAAGGCATTGCGTCTGCCACATTATTTTCTCTGGCGATAGAGAGCCTGTGTTCCTCAGCATTTTCAAGAAAGTAATCTCGAGTTATAGCGACTTATCCAACGCGATGTAAAACCTTTCCATTTCTGACTGTTGACTTTCAAGATTTTCGCGTTTCTGTTGAAAAACGCGTATGATAATTTCTCCAATATCCCACTCCCCGTTGGACAGGTTACCTCTCACACATTCAATTTTTACTTCCGACATGTTATTCTCCTTTTAATTTGATCCTGTTTTGTTAAATAATTTCGTTTTTTTGGGCAAAACGCCATAATACCTTAAAATGGGAATTTACAAAGGTTAAAATTTGGGGATTTTATAGGGTGCCCATTTTGCTGCATATGATAAACATTCGGGCGGATGTATAGAACCAATATCATGCATCCAGAACGCATCAATATAATTCTCTGTTTCGTTAATTTCCCATCTACATCTACATTTTATGGGGTATGCGGGCAACTCAATATTATAACTAGATGCTTTACCCCGTTCATGTGTCCCTGCTGTTGCTTCTATGTAATCCAGTGAACGTATTGTAATTACACCCGCATCTATATTAGCAGAAAATATATTAATATCTTTAGCTTTAGATATGTTGATATGTCTTATCCAATTCTGCAAATCTTGATATTGTGAATTAATAATTCCCTTTAATACCTCTAAATCGTGTGGAGATATAACATAACGACCGCCTATAGCCATCAAATATTGTGCGGTATGAGCATCAGCAATAATATTACGCATGCTACTTACCCATTTTCCAAGACTTAATTCGTTACAGACCAAATCTTCTGCTAACCACGAAAGTTTTCCGAGATGTTCAGTAATAAAATCATTGCGGAGTTGTAGAATCGTATTTGATGTAACTGTTGTTTTTGTTTTCTGGTTGTGGTAACGCTTTGTGGAACCGTTCCAAATCCAATTACTTCCCAAGTGATGGGCATTTAGCATGCCTCTGTATTCTGGCATTTCTGTTTCGAAGGTTTCAATCGCTGAATCAACAACTGTAACTACATCAATCGGATCAATGGTAATATCTTCCATATTTAATAATCTCCTCGCTTATATGTGTTAATCTCAATACCAATCGGCAATGTGACTTTTTTGATCAAGTGCTTTGGGTGTTGTAGTTTTCCCTGATGTTCCAATGATGCTGTTCTCTCAGGTCTGAAACCTAAGACTCCTGTTGCTATATCCCATGACGTTGCATGCATAGCATCTACTGGGCTGTAAACCATTTTACCAAGTTTAATATACAGAGCGTAGACAAGGGCGCGGTGATTACCGTCATCAAGATAAAATGAGCCGTTAGGACAGTTTTCTCTTTCACCGCCTGGATAATTAGATAGATTCCTTATCCAGAGATCACCAATCTTGTTCTTATCAAACTTCCTACTGATCTCAGCATGGTGATAAAACCAGGGGTGGGGTTCACCTATGGCACTAACATCTATGCTTTCAAAAATCTGTGTCGGTGTTGCTTTTTGGCGATCAATTCCCGATTTATTTATTACCTTTTCAACTACATCTTTAAGGGTAGTCTTACATATACACAGCAAAAACTTGTGATTCTTTTCATCGTTTTCCCATTTGCTAGGGGCATTCATGAAAAGTAAATTAAAAAATTCTTCTTCATCAAGACGCAGTTTAGTCAATTCATAAAGCATTGGATTTCCCTTCTACAGTCTGTATAAATAGTTTTGTATTCGTCTCATAAAACATTTTCGTTGATTGAAACTTCTCTAGTGACGGCATTCTATGTCTAAAACCTATTTCCGTAGCAATGATTGGATGACTCGCCAACTTACCTTGTATAGAATTCCGAATACAATAAGTTGAATTATGATGCCCGCCATTGGATGCAATAGGTGGAAAATATGTCCCTCCAAAGCGTATAAAAACGATGACCAATGCTCAATATCTTCTCCTGAGGGTGTCATATAGCGTTTATGTAGTTTTACAACGGGGACATGTGCAATAAAAACGATATACGGTGCCAGTTTACTTTTTTCGTGTTGCGTCTCGCTCTTTTTCAGAGTCTCTTTCTTTGTTTTAGGTGTTTGAAAGTCGTCTTTGTGCATGATCTGTTTCCTCTTAAAATGAGAAAGCCGCCAGCCTATCCTGACGACCTAGGGTGATAATTCTATTCTTTGCACTGCTCCTGAATCTCCCGCCACCTCTCGGTGGCATTGCCATTCTCCAATCTTACGCAAAAACTTCACTTCTCCTTTGGCAATACCTTCAGCTTTGGCAGCCTGAATTCTATTTTCTTGTGTTTGTCTAAAAAAGTTTGACGAAAACATGATATGTCAAAGCCTCCTATTCGTATATGAAGACTAAACAAAGTATATCAAAATAGAACAAACCCATCATGATGTTATGAACAGTATAACATAAACGCGGGGCAATGTCAAGCGAAATTGTCGCCTATAATTCTATTTTATCACGCTCAATGTCAAATATCAAAAAAGGTTTTAACAAGCAGTATTTTGAACTGGTGCGGTTATGCAGCGTCATTTAGAATAAAAAAGATTGTTCGTTTGGCTACGTTTAGGGGCGTAAAAAGAAACATCTATTGAGTAGTATCTTATACTCAAGATAAATGTAATAGAGCGAGGCGTTCCATTCTCGCCTTTGATACGCAAAATTTTCATTCACAATAATACCCCTTTCCTCCCTTTCTACATGAGAACTCCAGCCTTTTCCTATAACGTGAAGATTCATATTATCTAAGAATTTTTCAGCTTGGTCTATAACGACGCTGGCTCTATTACTTTTGAAGTTGCTATTTACCCAAGCAACGCCTTTTCCAGTGCCTTCCCTGTTATCCAACATTTTAGGACTCCTTATATTATTTGCCTGTCTCTGAGAGTCATTACTGAAAAAACACCCAAGACGTTGCTGCGTTTTTATCTGCCATAGTTAGAAAAATAGCGGGTTCTGTTTCTGAAGGTTCTCGTTCTGTCAAACGCTTACCTATCTCGTCATCATCTTCTGGTTCGAAATCGTCACGGAGAAAGAATTCCCACGTGTGGAGCGGCCTATCGTGGGCTATGAGCATCATTATTTCTAACTCGCGCCTTGTGCTGTTGGTATAAACCTGTCCGTTTAGTTCAGAACCTTCGGGGACTGTAAAAACAAAACCTTGATTCAATGCTTGTGCAATTCTCCACTGATGTTCGCGTTCTTCCTCGGTAAGAATTACGCCTTCTTTCCAATAATGAGCAAATTGAGCGTTCATTTCGATATTTTCCTTTCCCAATCCAATTTGGTAATTTAGGGTTGACTACAGGACGGTAGAAACACGAAACTACAGAAAAAGCCTATATTTTGGGTCTGAAAGCCTCTAAAACTTTGTCCCATGATGCTTTAACATTGAAACGTAAGCATTTGAAAGATACTGAACGCCTTGATCAAAATGATGGATCTTCGGGGGTGAAGTTTCTTCGTTTTCGTTTCGCCATCGGATACTCCTTTCCAGAGATGGATATTATACCACAATCTTGTCTTAGAGAGTGGCCCGATTTTCCGATGGCAGTACAATTTCCAATATTTATAGGGTTGTGGATAAAAACCAAAGTGTTTAATCTATGGTCAAGAATTACAGAAGGAAATACCTTGAACAAAGCCTTGTTTATTGTATCTATAGTGAGCATAATTCTAAACATTATACTGGTGTATAAAACTATTGCAAAGTAGTTCGTACGACCTTATACAGCACTATTTTACGGAACTACGGTGAATTTTACTTTATCTATACTTTTTTCGGTCTTTATACGCCTGTTTTGCATTTTCCAAATTACTGGGATTTTCCCAGTCAAAAGTGAGAATACACTTCAATATATATGCATAACCAAAACTTAATTTCCCACTGTTGTAAAGTCCATCCAATGCTTTATGTAATTTTTCCTCTATACTTCTGTTTTTCTCATAGTTATCAAGTTCCTTCTTACATTTATCGGGAGTTTCTTCTGCATCCTTGCGTAAAAAACCTGGTTTTTCTCACTCATTCTTTTATATTCAGCTGACTCTTTGAACTCAACAAACTCTTGATGATAAACAATATATTTAGTGTCCAAAAGTCTGTGAAGTTCAGAATAAAACTCTTTCTGAGAACTTCTTTGTTCTAAAGTTTTCTTATGTTCATCCATAAGATCTTCTATTTCCTGAAATCCGATTTTAAGATAATTCAATTTTATCTCCCTTTTGTTTAATTCTCTTTGAGATTTATAACTACCAATTATTATACCAAGTTTGGTTCGAGTTATCAAGTGAAAATTATAACCTATTGTTAACCCTGAAAAGCACAATAAAGTGAATAAAATTGGTCGAATGAAAGTGAATAAAATTGGGTCGAATGAAAGCAAATTATATGTGTCAAATCAAGTATATGGCGCTCTTCTCTTGCAAGACGTCATGAAATTCAGGTAAATGAATGATAATCGGAAATAAAATCGGAGGTCAATTTTGAGTAAAATCGGAGGTCAATTTAGGGTAAAATAAAATAAAAATTTCGGATGTAAAATAGAACATAAAACTTAACTTATCGTAAAAAATTGCTTCTCCGCAAATTTGTTGTTCCCAGTCCTTTTTCAACATCGTAATTATTACTCAAATAGGAGAGAAAAAATGTGTGGACGATTTACCAACACTTATGAGCAATTGCCGCTGTTTTTCACGAAGTTTGGAAAACCAGAAGAACTCACACCGAGATTTAACATCGCACCGACACAGGACGTGGCAGCTGTCGCTAACATGCCTGAAAATGAGAGAAAAATCGCTCTCTTTCACTGGGGACTTATACCCTCCTGGTCAAAAGATACAAAGTTCAGCTCTAAAATGATAAATGCCCGCTCAGAGACGCTGAGCGAAAAACCATCGTTTCGAAATGCGTTCAAACGACAGCGGTGTCTCATCCTCGCAGATGGTTACTATGAATGGGTCGCGGTGCGTGGACTGGAAAAGAAACAACCTGTCTATATTCGCCTCAAATCACAAAAACCGTTCGCATTTGCAGGGTTATGGGAGGTTTGGCACACAAAGGACATTGATGAACCTATAAAGTCCTGCACAATTATCACCTGCTCCCCAACTCCGTTCTTAGAGAAAATACACCACAGGATGCCTGTTATCTTGCCCTCAGAAGATTACGAGCAGTGGCTTGATCCTAATGAGCAACCAACCGCCTCGCTTCAGCAGCTGCTAAAACCTTATGAAAATGAGGAAATGGAGGCTTATGCAGTATCGCACCTTGTGAATAGCCCCAGGAATGATACGGTAGAATGTATTGCACCGATTTAGATGTATTTATTGCTGCGTTTCGTGCGATTGCTGCGCTTGATAGAATTCTTCCCAAAGAGATTTTCTACCTGCTCGAAAATGGCATCATCATTCGTAATCTTATATTCAAGCCCGCATCGCACGATCACCTCACCAAAACGCGCGCTCATAAGCCGCAAGATTAGGTGCAGATCACCTTTGTTCGCAAGCGCAATCTCCCTAAGAGCATTTAGTTTGTACATGTTATCAAGATCGGCTGCAGGAATTGTTACCTCAACCGCAGAGGTCTTTTTTTCAGCAACATCAGCAACATCTAAAATTTCAGTCGCATGTATCCGACGGTTTTCTGTTTGATCTACAGATTTTCGGCTTCCATTGCGGACTTTCTTTACTTTTCCCCAAACCCAAATCATTTGTCCCTTTGTAAGTTCTCCCGCTTTTTGGCATGCATCTGGGCGGGCGTATACATCTATAACGCCCTCAAGATCTTCTATCGTGAGTCGTATTATGGTTCCGCTTGCTTTCCTTTTACTAACCGAGCCTTGCTTGATCATTCCGACAACAAAAACTTGAGTATCTATTTTATGATCAGCAAGTGTCTGGGAGCATGTGGTAGTAAAGTATTCAATGATGTCGGTATACTCTTGAAGCGGGTGTCCTGAAACATAGAAACCAAGCAATTTCTTTTCCAAATTGTATCGCTCCAACGGTTCGTATTCAGGTGTTTCTATTTGGGGAGGATATACGGACGGTGCGCCGTCAAGCTCCTGGAATAAAGGCAACTGTCCGCGGTCACGTTCAGATTTCACAATCTTTGCAGCTTTCATGGTGTTCGGTAGGTTCGCAATAAGTGGCGCACGATGCCCTTCAAGCGAATCGAAAGCTCCAACCGAAATCAAACTTTCAATCGTTTTCTTATTCACGACTCTTGTATCTACCCGTTCACAGAAATCTCGCAAAGATGTAAACTGACCTCCCTGTTCCCGCTCCTCCAAGATAACATCCATTGCCCTGTCGCCAACGTGTTTTGTCGCGATAAGACCGAATGAGATGTTATCCCCGTCCGCAGTGAAATACTTACTGCTGCCGTTGATATCTGGGGGGAGTAGGTTGATCTGAACTCCAAGATATTTTGAAAGTTCTTTACACTCGTCGCGGTAACTGACAAGCCGACTAACATCATCCGCCTCGCTGGTCATGATGGCCGCCATGAATTCTACTGGAAAGTGCGTTTTCAGGTAGGACATTCGATAAGTTATTAGCGCGTAAGCGACAGAATGTGACTTATTAAATGCGTAACCCCCGAAATATTCAAGTGTATCAAAAATCTCATTGGATTCTTTTTTAGGGATTCCTTTCTCGGTCGCCCCCTTCACAAATTTCTGCCTTTGTGATTTAAGGAGCGTTCTATTTACCTTACCCATTGCTGCGCGGAGTATATCGGCTTCCGCAAGTGTAAAACCTGCCATGTCGCGAGCAATCTGCATGACCTGTTCTTGATACACACAAAGCCCATAAGTATTTTTTAGGGTATCTTCAAGAAGCGGATGTATAGGTTCAGGCTTTTCCAAACCGTTTTTCCGAGCAATAAACCTCTCTGTATTCCCGCTTCGTAGCGGCCCTGGGCGGTAGATCGCACCAATCGCTACAAAATCTTGAAAGTTTTCGGCTTTGAGATCCATGACAAGACTACGCATTCCCTCGGAAGTTTCCAGTTGGAACAAACCTTGAATCAAACCAACACTCACGAGGGCATAGGTTTTCGCATCGTCAAATGGAATATCCTCTAACTTAATTTCTTTACCGCGGTTGGATTCGATCATCTGGATAGACCTTTGCGTTTTCGTGAGACTTCGGGATCCGAGAGTATCAAACTTGACAATACCAACATCTTCTACAGTTGCCCCTTCAAACTGGGTCGCGACTTGCCCGTGATTATCTGTGAAAAGTGGAACATAGTCAGTGAGACTACCGTGTGAAACCACGACGGCAGATGCATGAATTGAGACGTGTCGCTTCATTCCTATTATCGCACGGCTTATGTTTATTAGGTTTTGGTATTCAGGTAGGTCTGCAAGTTCCCTAAAACTTGGTGCAACTTTTACGACTTCATCGCTTGTTAATTCTGGCAAATACGAAGCGATTCTCGTCAACTTTCTCACATTCTCAAGCGGAATTTCTAAAGCTCTGCCAACATCTGTTATAGCTGCTCTTGCTCTCAGTGTCGAAAAGGTAGCTACCTTACCTACGGAATCATGTCCATACTTACTCACAAGATACGCAATCACTTTGTCGCGGACGACGTCTGCGAAGTCAATATCAATGTCAGGAGGGCTAATCCGCTGGGTGTTCAAAAATCTCTCAAACATGCAGTCGTAGTCCATCGGGTTGAAGGTGTTTACTCCCAGTGCATACAGCGCAAGGCTGCTGGCGGCAGATCCGCGGCAAGAAAGCGGATATCCAAGCGTATTGGCATATTTCACATAGTCCCACACTATCAGGAAATATCCTGCGTAACCTGTTCTGCGGATGATGTCGAGTTCGTAATTTATTTGCCTCCGCACATTTGAAGGTAGCTCGCGACCAAACTTTTCATTCAAACCTTGATAGCAAAGATCTTTTAGGTAACTGTCGTTTGTATGCCCTTCGGGGACTCCAAACTTCGGCATCACGTTTTTACCGTAATCAAGCTTGAGATTACACCGCTTGGCGATTTCAAGTGTATTAGAGATGGCCTCGGGCGGGTAATTCTTCAGTGCCTCCCGCATTTCGTTAGTATTCTTGAAGTAGTAGTGACTATCAAACCGTAGGCGGTTCGGATCGTTAATAGTTGTCTTGGTCTGGACACAACGTAACACTTCCCAAACTCGGTGGTCGGATTTTCGGATGTAGTGGCAATTGTTTGTCGCGACAATCGGAATTTCGAACTCTCGCGCTAAATCAACCATCATAGGGTATGCTTTCAGCTCGTTGTCGTCATAGTGATTTTGAATTTCTACATAGAGGTTACGCGGTGTCATTACATCAATCAAGGTTGCGAAGGCTTGGACGCCTTCCTCAAGCCTATCTGAACATAGGAGGAGGTGTGGCACTTGTCCCTGAATGCAGCCCGTCAATGCAATAACACCGTCGCGGTATTCCCGCAGGACTTCCATGTCAATGCGGGGTTTGTCGTCATGCAAGCCTTCGGTATAGCCTAAGGATACCAATTTTAGCAAATTACGATAACCTTTGGCGTTCTCTGCAAGAAGTGTTAGATGATAGGGTTCTGATTGATGTTTACTGTGGTTTGTTCGGTCAACGGCGACATAGACCTCACACCCAACAATCGGCTTTACACCTGCTTCCCGCGCTTTGGTGTAAAACTCAAATGCCCCGAACATGTTACCGTGATCTGTGAGTGCAACCGCAGGCGAACTGTTCTCAACTGCCCACTGGATCATATCAGAAATACGGCACGCTCCGTCAAGCAGGCTATACTCGCTGTGGTTGTGCAAATGGACAAATTCTTCAGATGACATATATTAACCATTATGTATATAAACTTTATCTATCAGTTAAACAGAAAGGCATTATATCACAATATGTAAAATTTAAAATAACTAATTTACGCGGGGTTGCCAACCTTCAGCTTTTTTGGTATACTGTCTTAATCAGATGGAAAGAAAAGGTCCAAGAGATTACTACGGAATACGTTTAGAACACCGCCTGCGGATGCTCTTAAAATTACAGTAACACTTTTCTAAATTTGGTGATTGGAAACACTAAAGGCGTATGGAGTTAATTTTAGGATTAATCCGATTAATATTAGGTGCTTTCCTTGGTCGGTTAACGGATAAATTTGAGGCAGGAAAAATAACCCCACTTCATGTAAGTTCATGCCTCTTTTTACTTGGGTTATGTGTTTTGGTGGTAAGTATAAAATCAACTGTAGAGGCAACAAAATTAGTACTAGGAGTGTGGGGGTGTCATGCTCTTTTTGTTGCTACCGTATATATCATGATAGGCAACCACAAACAGTATTATGAAGATACCGCAATATGGATCTCAGGCATGACGAGTTTAGTATTGCTCACAGGATGTTTGGTGTTAATAATGGATTATTCAAATACAAAAACATTGGCGAACTCATTTATCTTCGGTTTTGTTGCTGCAACTCTGTATCGTTTCTCAAAAGACAAAAATAAAGAGGAAAAGTCAAGGGAACAATAATGTCAGTTTCAATTGACGAAGTGATGGCCCAAATTAATGAAGTTCGCACTAAATCTGGTGAGACTGCAGTAGGGGGTACATCTGATGAAATAAAAGCGATTCCCGCTAATCAACTCCCTCCGTATGTATCAGAAATGGAACACGATATATATGAGAAAATGTTAGCGAATTTAGAGCAACTTCACGGGTTAGAAGCCTCACCAGAGACTATTGACGCAATTCGGTTTAATGCACGCGCTAAAACTGGCAATGTATAAGTTAGATGAATATTTACTCAATAAAGGATAAAATAATGAAACTGAAAATTATATTTTGTACAGCGTATCTCATAAATATTTTATTGACATACGTATGCAAGCAAGAAGGACAAAACCTAAATAATTTTCACATAATATTCCCATCGGACGACTAAACGCCGAAAATCCTCTAACCAACTGAAAAATCTTTCTACTTTGAAACGACGCTTATACCGTCGTAAACGCCGACCATCCTGTGTAGCCTGTTTTTTACGATTCTTTTTATGAGGGGCTACCATTTCAATACCACGCCCCCTCAAAGACGCATCTAAAGGATCAGAGTCATAGGCTTTGTCCCCAATCAACACTGCGGGATGCTCGGATGTCCAACACGCATCCAATGCCGGTTCAACTAAGCACACTTCATGACAAGAAGCATCTGTAATCAGAACACTCACAGCTCTACCGCTTTTCTCTGTAATCGCTACCAACTTTGTCCCTTTGCCACACTTCGTTTTACCCACACAAGGGCCACCTTTCTTGGCAGGAACAAATTTCGCATCAATATAGCACTCACTCATATTTATTTTTTTTCCGTTTTTCAAGCATTTCTGTGAGTGTCATTTGAACGCTTGCAAGCGTTCCATCTGATGACCATTGCTGAA
Source organism: Candidatus Poribacteria bacterium (assembly GCA_965261435.1). Lineage (GTDB taxonomy): Bacteria > Poribacteria > WGA-4E > WGA-4E > WGA-3G > MSPOR6. The sequence continues at coordinate 10,811 of CBDHDL010000007.1, read as the reverse complement.
AACGACGATGACAAGTTTGATAGGGGGGATACTTTTCGGGTAAATCCCGCCAAGGGGCACCTGTTCGCAACACCCAGAGTATAGCATCTAACACTTCTCTATTACCACGCCAAGGTCTACCCGGTTTACCTGATGGCGGTTCTGGCATTAGGGGTTCAATAACTTCCCATTCCTTATCACTTAGCTCCATTCAAATCATCTCCTTACTTATAGTAGAAATAGATATAGTTTAGCAGGAATGATGAGGAATTAAAAGAAAAATTCAAACCATTTAATATTTATGAGATACACTGTAGTGTATTACTATTACTTCTTTCTCTTACAACTCTTGGCATTTGCCATCAAACTGAATTAAAACTGGCATCATGGAACATCCGCTTCATGAGCGACAATAGCAGGGATGATGCCGAATTGAACAAAATTGCCCAAACGCTTTTCGATTACGATTTCATTGCGATCCAAGAACTTCGTGACGAAAAAGTATTGAAACGGACACAGAAAATCCTCTCGTTTATGGGGCGTGAATACGGTTATCAGATCAGTCCAGAGACAGGGGAAGGGAGAAAAAAAGAAAGATATGGCTTCCTATACTACAAGGGTTTGGTCAGCGTGATCAGGGAAGGAGAGCTATACCCCGATGATGCTAACGACTTTAGTAGGAATCCATACTGGGCAACGTTCCGCGCGGGGATGTTTGATTTTTCGGTAATAACAACACATGTTGTTTGGGGAGATGGCAAAGCCGAACCCAAAGCAGAAGTCATGGCGTTAGGAAAGGTATATGAATATGTTCAAAAAACGAACGGTGAGGAAAACGATGTTTTGCTTGTCGGTGACTTCAACCGAGAACCAAATGATGCACAAGCATACAGTAATATCTTGTCAATTCCCACAATGAAACATCTTTTTCATCTTCCGCAGAAATCACATATTCTGGAATCCAGTCTTTACGATAATATCTTCTTTCAAACGAATTATACCACTGAATATCTCGGAAAAAGCGGAATAGACAAATTCGATGAAACCGATTTCGGGAATGACGATAAAGCAGCGAACCTTGCTGTAAGTGATCATCGTCCTGTCTGGGCAGTTTTTGCAATAGGAGTGGACGATGATGGCACGGATCCCAGTAATCAGGAAGGACTTACCGAAAATTCCACAACAGAAACTACAAGTCCGCAACCAAAGCCTCAAGATAAAACGATAGTATATGTCACGCGAACAGGTAAAAAATACCATCGCAGTTCTTGCAGTTCTTTAAGAAAGAGCAAAATTCTTATCCCCCTTGAAGAAGGAAAACAAAAGTATTCAGCTTGCAGCCGATGTAATCCACCACAATAATCTTTGATTTAGAAGTGTGAAATTCAAGGGAATTTGTTACTGAAAAGGAAAAGAGATGATAAACCTGTTTCGATGTCGGTGTGGCGGTATTAATCAGGAAAGGCGGAGTTGGGAGTCGTGTGTTTGTCCGCGTGTGTGGGCATTACCAGGTATCGGGCGTGTCTTGATTTCAAAGCAAGGCGTGTCAATGAAACCAAGGCGTAGACCGCAAGGTGTGCCGATCGTTCGCATGTTCTGGTGGCATAAACCGCAGACGTGTCCCCCATTTAGAAAACAAACGGAATTCGTTGATGATGGGTTGTATCCGCTTTTAGCACCACGTGTATACAAAATTTGGCGCGGGCGTCGTCGAGTTTGGCAGTCGCTACAAAATAGGAGAATACAAATGAAAGTTTACCGCGGTAGCCGTTCAGGATATGATCGTCAAGTTGTTGTTGAAAAGGGTGTGTCGTTAGATATTAGCCCAGAACCGAGTCAAGAGATCATCAATCATTCTCCCGACGGTTTTAATTAGGATTACTCGGGGTCGGGACCTGCTCAATTGGCACTCGGACTGCTGCTGGATGTCACTGGTGATAGAGAGGTAGCAAGTAGATATTATCAGCTGTTCAAGTCAGATGCCGTTTCTCAATTCGGTGAACGTTGGAAAATAAGCGAGGTCACTATCCGTAGGTGGCTGCTGGACAATGGGGTAGAAATAGATGTATGAATTAGGACATAAACCTACAAAAAGCCAGATGTTCGCACGGCAGATATGCTATATTGCCTTGTCGGAGTGGGACGTTCCGATTGAAAGGTTGTCTCAAAGATCAATTGAATTGATAGCAGATAACGCATTGCAGCGGTTTCCTTTGATGTGTGATGAGCGGTATCGGAATTTAGCAATTGGGCGGGTGCGGGTGCTGCAGCAGCGTTTAAAATAATGTCTGCTGTTTTTTAGCGTCGGGTCTCTCTATATGTCCGTTCATGCCATGTTCATCATACGCATCAAAAACTGACTCGCAAAATGCTATCATCTGCTGATCTTGGTTTTCTAAAGCCATTTCATACGTATGTATGAAAAAACGCTTGCCAGCCTCTGTCTGAGAGTAATCCTTCTTCATAGAGTTATGCTTATAACAGAGTGTTTGTCCGTTTTCAAGGGTATTTGTGCCGTCTTTGGATTTCGGTTTCTTGTGATCAGCAGCAATTCTTACTCCATCCTCCCTACCAAGCCCGCAGACAACGCACTTATGGTTATCTCTCTTAAAAATTTCCCTTTTCACTGCTGGCGGAAAATCTTGCAATTCTGTTTCGTGTTCGTAGTCGGGATCGTATTTGTATACACCACGACTGGGATTGACTAACAAACCATCCGCGTGAAGTTGCCTAACCATGCGCCACACGTCCCTTGGTGGGTTGTATCCCATTTTGACGCGTTGCTCTGTTACCCAATCGACAACGGGGTCATGTTCAATATCCACCTTCGGGTGATCCTTAAAATACTCAATCACGAGTTCACGGATCGTTTTTTTCTCCATTCAACTTTCCCTTTCTGCAAACAAGTTCATTTGTCTAAGTCTTTCTACTGCAAGCTTACAATATCCCTCGTCTATTTCAATACCTATAGAACGGCGGTTATTTTGGTAGGCAGCCAATAAGGTTGTGCCGCTCCCCATAAAAGGGTCAAGCACAATATCACCGACATAACTGAATAGCTTTATACAGCGTCGCGGCAACTCAATCGGAAATGGGGCGGGGTGGCCAACACGTGACTTTTTCTCACCTGTAAATGTCCAAAGCCCGTTTGTCCATTCCATGAACTCATCTTTGTGGATGTCGGATTCACCGCTCCCACTAGTTTTCTTCCATTGTTCTTTGTAGAGAACAACTATTAACTCAACGGGTGCAATTACATAAGGAGCAGATGCCTTCATCCACGAACCCCAAGCAGTGCGTCGTGAGATATTACCTTCATTCCAAACAATCGTAGAATGATATTGAAAACCAACCTTTGTTGCAAGCTTGGTTAAATCCGCTCCGACATGCTGCTGTCCGCCTTTGTTCTTGTCCAAAGGAATATTGAGACAAAAACGCCCATCGGGTTTAAGCCAATTGAAACAACGAGAAAACCATTTTTTTGAGAAAAGGAGATAATCATCATAGGAAAGGGCATCATCATTTGAATTATATTCAATATCAACGTTGTAAGGCGGGGAGGTGACGATTAGATCTATACTCTCTCTCTTTACAGCTCGAGTTGTCAAAACGTTTCTGTTGATAATCTCAATATACTCGTCGCGATAAAATCTGTTTTTCACGGGTGCTGACCTTTTGGTGCTTCTCAGTTCTATTTCTACGATTGAGACTTGATTGATATTATGATCCATATCATTAAAATGCAGTCCAATACAGAATACATGTAGTGTAGCACGGAAATAGTCGCAATACAACGACTTTATCATTTTTTGAATCTAAAATAATTGAGAATGCTGCCCCGCGGTTTCGGCTTGGGAAGCATGAGAATCTTCGACTTCTCTTGTTCTGTCTGCAACATATCAATCAGTTGTTGTTCGCGGGTAGTAGCTTCTTTCAGTTGAGACTTAAGATACTCATTGTCTTGCTTAAGATGGGTAAGCAATTCGCTATTTTGGTGCTTCTCAAGTTCTATCATCGAGACTTGATCGGCATTCTCACCTATCCCGTTTTCATTGTGGTTCAATTTTCCGTAAGCTCTTTCAAGCTCAACAATATCTACAACTTTTTCATCGTTCTTATTTTTTGAGTATGAGAGTTTACCGTTATTAGTGTGGCGGTGCAATGTTGGAACGCTCTTACCTGTAAGTTTGGATGCCTCCGCTATTGTGATTTTCATAATTGATACTCACTTTCTAAAAACGTTTCTCAATGAGAATACAAGTTTTAGAGAGTATAACGATAGGTTTTCAGTCTGGTTTCCAATGGCAATTCTGATTTTTCAACGGTGTTTCTCAACGCTGTTATATCCGTCAACTCGGGGGAAAGATAGGGGAGTGGTCTCAATCTGTCGTTTGCAGGGCAATTAGGTAGGGTGATTTTTCTGGTTGGGTCTGTAAATTTGGGGATTGGAGGTATTTCAACAAATATTCTGCGTTCTCTCGTAATCAGGGATTACACAAAATTAATTTGTATATAAAATGTATCGCTATCGTTGTTTTTCTAGTTCCGCCTTTTCTTGAAAGAACAGCAAGAGTTTTCATTTTTCACCTCCACGTGTGAACTGGCAAGATGTTCACATTATTAAATATGATACTGTGAACGTGTGCATAATATTAGTGGAGATAAAACGTGTGGTCTGTTGGGGCCGTTCTAATCAAATTCAAGTATTTTGTGATATTGTGCAGGTGTTCATACACTGCGAATAAAAAACGTGTAGTTTAAGGGACGCAGTTTTTTTCAAATCATATATATGATCCTATATATACTCTATATATTCAATATGCTCTTTTCCTTTCATGTAACAAGGAGGTGGTCTTATAATATAAGCATAAATGAGCGAGTTCTTGAACATGTGAGGTATTTGGATATAATCAAAGAGAGCAGCTAATCAGTGAAATAGCATTTTCTGTCGCGACAAGGTCTTTCGACGACGAGATTTGTGAGAAACAAGACATTACCTTGACGCGATTGAAAAGAATAAAGAAGCGACCTGATTTTGAAGATTTTATGAAAGCTTACCAGCATATCCTGGAGAGCGGTCAAACATCTGAAATCCTCACCCTTACTCAAACTCGTGCTACAGTCCTTCTTTCTGTTCTGACCCCAAATAAACGACTAAGAAGATATCTATTAGAGCTTCTTGATCTCATGGTACATGGAAGTGAAGATTCAGATGTATTTCTTCTGAAATATGAGCAACGTCATGGAGTGCATTGGGAGGATAGGGCGTAAAAATCAATTAGCGATTATGAAAAAGGGAACGCTCTGGCAATGAGGCGATGCTATTGGTGCAAGTTGTAAAAGTGTCGTCTTGTCAAATGTTCCAAAGACTGATAATAGCCCAAGATAAGGAGCCTAATCATGCCAAGAGAAAATAATGGACTTCCGCCTTTGCCGTCAACATATACGCGAGAGGAATTATTACAACTCGCTATCTTCATTTTTAGGGGACTTAGTAACGCGGATATTGCAGCTGAAATGAAGAAATCTACGAGTTGGGTAGGTAAAATGCGTAGCACTTGTGAGGATTTAAATATTATGCGCAATCGATTGTGTGATATGCTGGAAGCAGGTGTTCCGTTTATATGGGATACCTCAACACTTGAAAGAAAGCGTAAACAACGCGAAGCAATAGATAAAGGATGATGTCCGTCCCTGTATAGGCGAATGGATTAACATAAAAGGAGTAATACATGATAGCTTGTAGACCGCTAACTGAAAATGAAATCCAATTAATGATTAATCATTTTGACACTGTCACTGTTCAAAAAAACAGAAAATGTAATATCCGAAACAAAGCTATGTTTCTGCTGGGTATATCAACAGGGCTGCGCATAAATGAGTTGCGTGGTCTTAAAATCAAGGATGTCTATGCTAAGGGCAAGGTTCTTCCAGATATTTATCTGGAAGCCAGGGAAACTAAAACACAGCAAGCAAGGTCGGTGCCACTTAATATAAACGCGCATAGCGCAATACAAACAGCAATTACCTGGCAAAAACAGACCTATGGGAGTATATCACCAGATGACCCTTTATTTCCAAGCAGAAAGGGTTTTAGTATTACGCGTATGGGAGTGTATGGTGCATTTAATAAGGCATTCCGAGCCTGCGGGATTCAGGGGAATGTCTCTGCAAGCTCTATGCGCAAAACATTTGCTACCCGTTTATATGAAGCTACAAAATGCATATACACCGTCAAGGAGATACTTGGACATGTTGATATTGAAAAGACAAAATGTTACATCGGTATACCTTATGAACAATTACACAAATCCGTAAATCTTCCAGATATGAGCATATCTGTTTTAATGTCGTCTTAGAAAGGGAGCGTAAAATGAAAGGAAGTAGACCACTCACAAACCCAGAGATCAAAGCAATTATTAATCATTTCAATACTGTAGCTGACCCAAGACACCATATAGGATGTCAGGATAGAAACAAAGCAATTTTCTTGCTCGGTATTTCTACAGGTCTCCGTGTCGGCGAATTATCTAAACTGAAAATTGAGGATGTGTTTGAACATGGGAGGGTTAAATCCGACATATACCTGAAGGGAAGGGATACAAAAACACGGCAGTCAAGATCAGTTCCGCTGAATAAGGACGCACGGAATGCTGTAAAACTTGCTATTAAATGGAAAAAAGAGACCTTTGGCAGCTTTTCTTTGGAAAGTCCCCTATTTATGGGCGAAAAAAGAAACGGCTTAACGGTAAATGGTATAGACCAAATGTTGCGTAAGGTTTTTAACGACTGTGGAATTCAAGGTAAAGTGTCTACGCATTCTATGCGAAAGACTTTCGCTACACGTTTATACGAAGCCACAAACTGCCTATACACAGTTAAGGAGATACTTGGACATTCGAGTTTAGATATGACCCGAAGATATATTGGCATGACATATACTAAGCTGCATAACTCCGTCAACTTGATTAATATACATTCACCTGTAAAAAAAGATTCTCTACCCATACAAAATACAAACACAGTTTATGGTTAAAAGGTTTCTCAATCTATTTTAAAAATAGAAAACGTAAAATGGAAAAATAGCACTTCAGTCAACACTATGAAAGGGGTTATACAAATTGAAGCCATAGCAGGAAAGGAGCTGAATTCCCTCTCGCAAATACGCTAAAATGTATTCACAGTTTCCATACAAAACACGTAAATCTAACACCATTTTTTGTTCTGATGGAATAATTTTATACGGGAGATGCCCAAGTGTGAGAATTTTAACGAAATTTATGGGTTCTTGGAGGTATACGATAATGTGGACAAGGTGTTATACTTTTAGATTAGTGATACAATGAAATACAATGAATAAGAAAGAAATGGAACAGCTCAAAAAAACAAATCAACTCGTTAATGATGCAGTTCCACTTGCCCCGATAAAAAACGGTGCGGTCTCTCATACAAAAATTACTTCGTCTGTCCAAAATGTCTGAGTGGGATGATATCGTCATTTTCCGTCAAGGATACAAACCATCTCCGATCTGGATACCGAGACGGTACACTCAGAAAATGAAAGAGTTTGCAGTATGGAACTATGGAACAGGCGAGTTAGGGCTATCTGCCAAACAACTTGGATGGCTTTTGGGTCGGTCTGAGAGAACTATTTACAGATGGATTTCTGAACAATGAAATATGACAGATAGAAAATAAAAATGACTCGTTTTTGCATTCCGTGCGCCTACTCTGCGGGAAACTGACACTATTTTACCATGAAAAACAATCTGTTAGTCAGGGAGTGATGTCGGCATTCTGCCTGATTTCTAAGCATTTGTATGTTATTTTCTACTGGTGTTGCTGTTCATAAATAAAGCCTTGTTCTGATAAAACAGGGTTTTAGGGTCGCACTGCGGGATAAGAAATCAATTGCTTCTGACTGGTTCCTGGGGCATCGGAAAGCACAACTTTTTTGATGAATTATGAGTATTACGATGACACAACTCACATAGTCCAGCTAAATCTCTTTGAATATTTTCCTTGCCCACATTCTCATAGGTTTTGTGATGCAATACTGTAGCCTTCCGCCCACAAATGCAGAGAACTCCAAACTTACTAAAACCGGACTTTCGCAAAATACTTAAGATGTATTAACCGGCACAGCAATATCTAATATCTTTCATAATGTTAAGGCACAGTATTAGGTCGAAAAGGGTGCAAAATACAAAAAATCAGTTTATGTATATATTGATAAAACAGCTTGTTATTTGAGAAACATTAAGTGTTTTGACGATATAAAACTTGTTCCTTGCTCACCTATCGTTTGTGCGTAAGTCCTATCTTTATCTTTCCCAATAGGGTCAGTATTTTATCCCGTGCTGCGACGCGGAGAGTTTCTAAGTTGAATTCTTCTACGGTTGGTAAGATGTTTGGTCCCAACCCTTCAAGCACACCCCCGATTGCATAGATTTTGTTATTGACAGTGCCTGCCCCTAAGAACACCCGTGCTGTTGGCATCTCTGTGCTTTCTTCCCACGTGTCTGTTAATGCATCATAAAACTCAACTGTTGTCAATCCGGGTCCTTGGACGACGGCTGTGCCACCGATTGCGTAGATTTTTGAGTTGCCTTTACTCACAGCGAGTGCTGTTCTGGCGGTAGGCATATCAGCTTTTTGTGTCCAGGTGTCTGTTTCTGGATCATATTCTTCAACAGTTTTCACTGCGGGGCCTTGTATGTTTTGGACACCCCCAATCAGATATATGTTATCTCGAAACACTGTCGCGGCCATCCCGGAGCTTGTGTGTGGCATATCTGCCTTTTGTGTCCAGGTATTAGCGATTGTATCATATACTTCCATTGTCGCTAGCACGGGCCCCACATTTTGCGCCACGCCGCCAAATGTGTAAATCTTGCTACCGACTGCCACAGCGATAAAAAAGGAGCGTGGTGTCGGCATATCAGCTTTTTGTGTCCAGGTATCCGTGTTTGGGTCGTATTGTGTGACGGTGCCGACTGCGGGATTCTGCGCGTCCCATCCGCCGATGGCATAAATCTTCCCATCAACAACGCATGTCGCGACACCTGCACGTGGTGTGGGCAAACTTGCTTTTTTAGACCATTGATCTGTTTCTGGTATGTATGCCTCAACACTGTCTATTGGGGCAGCGAGCATTCCACCGATAACGTATATTTCTTTCTCAACGGCAACAGTTGAAAAGAAAAGTCTCGGATTTACCATATTTGCTTTTTGTGTCCATTGTTGTGCGTTGAGATTGAGTGGCAGAGCTAACAAACAGAATAAGGGGAATAGCCACCACCATTGTAAAGTTGAAACCTTATATTTTTTCATAAATCTTAAATCTCCTATTTCAGCATAAGTTGATTATAATAAATTATGTAAATAAGTGGACATATATTCTGTAGGAGCGATCTCCGAATCGCGACCAAACCACTAATAGTCGGGAATCGGAGCTCCCTTCTACAGTTCAGATATCCAGTTAATTGTAGAATCCACTATAAATCGGGCGGACAAAGTCCTCCCACAAGAGTCGTTTATAATATGGGTATAGATTAGTCGTGTGCATCGGATTGTGCCGTGCTAAATTTATTCAATTTATCTAACCTTCCGCTACAAGACCCAATGTTTTCGCTTTGGGATGTAGTAGCGGTTCAAACATTCATTAATTGAAAAAAGATTTGACATTTTCTAAAAAATGTAGTATGCCTGATATTAGCATCTTTGGATAGGATTTTCACCTCAACACGAACCCGTGTTGAGGCCTATCCCCAATCGTGAAAAGTTGTGTGATGCTGGTGCGAAATTACGTAAAACATTTAGAATGTGGTAGAAAAAAACTAATATAACGTTATCACGACAACGCCCCTACCACATTCGCCAGAAACTCGCGGACGGTCCTGCCGAGAGACAAAACGCCTGTGAAGTTCATGTAAGACCTCGCAAAAGTTCAGGAAAAGAGACACTGAACGTTGAAGCAGGAAAAGCCATTTGGAAACAACTAACACTTCCAACATAAGAGCTAAGAATCCTACGCCTTTAGGCTTGGGAGTATGTCAACATAGATCAACGACAACTCACAATTAAAACGTTATAATGTCTAATGACCATCACGGATCTCGTTCATCGTACTTGTTCCTTGCTTGCCCGTGTTTATAGGCGGGGATTTTGCGTCTCCCCCGCAGGACAGCTAAAACTTCAGATAACATTGGCAGCTATTGTTTACACGCCGCTACCAGAGGCGAGTTCTTATTGATTTCGCGTGTGTTTCGCTTATCTCGCCTTGTCGTGAGAATATGGTTGATAATGAGTTCTGCAGCGACCGCTCCTTTGGGATCATTTCCAAACGGGTGCGATGAGAAGTTTAGGTGAAATCAACATTAGCGTTTTCTATATACATAACCAAACCCGATACCTAATAGAAAACCGTAACTGATTAGTATAATTGTGTTTAAAGTCGCACTTACTTTCACAGACCCCAACAAAACACCAAGGAAAATAGGGATTAAATAAACAAATACAATATACAAAGGAATTACCTCCAAGATGAGCGGGGGTTTTGCGTCTCCCCGCAGGACGTTTCCTAAAAAAGGATTTCTATGAAGTTCCGTACTGTTTTTTCTGCGTATTGCAGCCGCCACCTGCACATTGGGCGGAAGACGTGTTATTTCGAATGGATTTCGTTATACATCTTGATTATTGTTGTATCCGCATTTCATCAAAGTCTTTTCGTCCGTGTTTCTTCCACCAATTTAGCCATTCTTGATACGAGTTTTCTGTCCAAGTTGGCGGATACTTTTCAAAAGGCGTGTGTTTGAACTTATTCTCTGTCC
>CBDHDL010000006.1:0-2303 GCA_965261435.1 Candidatus Poribacteria bacterium | reverse complement strand
GGTCCTGTCTTCGTTGATCCTGCCGGGGAAAAGCTGGTGCTGAAGAGGCTTCATCAGTCTCGGCAGTTTGCTACATAAGCTCCAAAGTAAAGGGCAGGCATGGGGCTACTTATATTCATCACTCAATATCTTTATTCTTGTTATTATTTCTTGCTGAATCCCTATCGCCCACAAACACGCCTACTATAGTATTATCAGCATAATTTTCAGTTTCATCTAATGAGAAACCTGTTACTTCAACCTCACCGCCAATGTGTTCAGGATAATTTTTTAGAGATACTTCTCCTTCCTGCCCCCCGCTAGCGCCAAAAGTAAGACTAAAATTGCCCTGTTGTTGAATATTCTGCTGTGGGTTAACTGAATCGACGTTCCCAGTAGTAGCGTTAAAAAGTGCTGTTCCGAATCGTATAGTCCTATCACCTAAAGATTTTACAACAGATCCGTCATTGGCAATAACATTTAAGCTTTCAAGTACTATTCCCTGAAAACTGTCTCCTTCCATTGTAAATGGTTTTGCTAAAAATCCTTTAACTTGCATATTCTCACGACCATTATTAACATGGCTGCTAAAAGTAGCCTGAAGGTGAACATCAGATGTTATCGTTCCTGTTTGATCTTTATAAACATAAACACCACGGAATCCGTTTTCTTTTTTGTAAAATACATCTATTGAATCTCTAGCTGATACTGTTCCAAGACCTGCTCCAAGATCTACAGTTTCAACTGGTGTAACAGGATAAAAAATTTCTCTATTCATAGGAATCGAAAGTTCAGCTCTATAATCAGGCGAGGGAGAGCAGCTCGAGGAGCCACATTCTTGTGGCAGTTCATCGGCCCATAATCCATAAGAAAACATGCCTATGTTCCCTTCTGAACTTACCCTCAATGGGAAAGACCTTATTGCTACTTCATTAGTTTTGTCAGCTATAAATACTCCTGCCAAGGCGTTATCACCTCTTGAGAATACCTTTTTATTATATTCAAGCGGTTTATTACTCCTAACGGCGCTTGTATCAAAAAAGCGTTTCATTTCTAATTCCCCAACAAGTTGTGTGGGAAAACTAAACCTAGTTCCGTCATTCTTGAATGATCCTCTTAGTATATTGAAAGTGCCGCTTTCAGGTCTAATAGTTAAATTGGAAAAATGTAAGCTGCCGTTATCTATAATAAATTGTCCATCTTCTGATATTTTAGAAGTGGAAAACTTAATCTGACCAAAATTGGTCCCTCCCATTGTAATACCATTATTATCGCCAATATATCCTTCAATAGAAAATCCTGTGCTTCCGATGTTAAAGAATGTTGCTTTTAATGTTACATCTTCTGTAATCTGACCAGATGCTCCTTCATAGGAATAAAAACCAGTAAATCCGTTTCCTTTTGTGTATGTTACTTCTATGTCTTTTCTAGCGTCCATGTTGTATGCAAAATTATAGGCAGCGTCTGAAGGCCTAAATGCAGCATTATTGGGTCTTCCAATAAGATTTGCTTCAAGATGTCTATCTTTTCCTTCAAGACTAGTGGAAAAGTCCGCCGAATACCAATTATTATTTACCGTGTAATCGACAGTATAACCTGTACCTAAAATAGAACTGGAGTGTCCTACGGCAGATGCGCAATCACCTACTTGAAAAGGGTTGATACTCCCGCAATTATCTATTGGCTTTGGTTCTGGTAGACCACTTCTAGCAAGTGAGTTGCTACTACCTTGTCCACTACCTTGAGTTTGGGTTTGAGTCTGTGCAGAATATCTAGGCTCCTCTTCTTCTGGTGGTACATATGGAAAATCTTCCTCTTCTATAATAGTTAGTTGTTTTGGAGTTTCTCCATCATTATTTTCCTCTTCTTCAGATTCAGATTCTTCCTCTGGTTCTGGTTGAACATTAACAGTTATCTGTTGCTGTTCTTCATTGTTATTTTCCTCTTGCTCTTCCTCTTGATTAACAATAATTTTCTGCTGTTGTTGCTCATTCTCAGATTCAGATCCCTGACCACCACCACCACCTGTAGCAGTTAAAGAGCCTGGTCCTGGTGGTCCAGGTTCAGGCTCAGATGAATCAGATGAAGTGGTGAGATTTCCCCCACTTCCACCCCCACAAGCAGCGAGCAGAACAGAAGCAAATACAGAAGCAAACAACGCGCCACGGACCCTATGCCGACGGGTTTCATGCCCACACTGGCAACCGGCTGGCCCGCCACACCCCACCAGGGAAACAACCCAGTTCATGACGACACCAGCCCGGCCCTCTGGCCCTCTGGCCCTCTGGCCCTCTGGCCCTCTGGCCCTCTGGCCCTCTGGATTA
>CBDHDL010000005.1:0-32238 GCA_965261435.1 Candidatus Poribacteria bacterium | reverse complement strand
ATCTTGATTTTTCTGGTTGTTTACCTCTTCCATAGTTTCATGATTGGAGATGGTATCAGACACCTTAGCTTCTTCATTTTCAGTATTGTTTTCTGTATCTGAGAATCCAGTAGAATCATCAGAATCAGACATCTGGTCTCCATCATCTTGGTTGGAAGGTATTTTGTCTGGTAATCTATTGAAGACTATCCAGTCATATCCCCTCTTCTGTGTATGGATGGTACACAGGCAGTTGGCTTCCTTTTGCCTTTCCAAGAATGCAATGGATTGATTGATTGCTTCTTGACTCATGTTAGGGGTTACCTTCATTAATTTGTTGATGAACAAGTCTCTTTCTGCAAAGAGAAGTTAGTGCCATAGAGACACTTGGCTTCTTCTTCCATGATTGTCTGGGGAAAGTATGGAGAGTAATATCCATTTACCCTGGCTAATACTATCATTGTGATAGTTTTGCCATATTTTGACAAAATCTCAGATTCACTTACTATGCTGAATCTTGCAAATCCTTTCTCCTGGATGTACTGTAGGAAATGTTCATAGCTGGGAAGAATTATTTCTGATGTAGGAATGTTGGGGTATAAGTCACATTGTACATGATTCTTACACAGACACTCTTGTTCCAGGTATCTGGTTAAGATGACAAGTAGTCTTCTTCTAATGATGGTGTTCAACACATTAAAATAAGGGTTGATTGTTCTGTGTGAACCTTCAGCATGGAATGAGGTTCTGAAGGCCATAATGACTATACTCATCCAAACTGCTATTTCCAGGTTAATAGCATCTTCTTCTCTCATGTAGGCTGTATAGTGACCTATCTTGCAGAAGAACATGTAGGTCATGAGAATGAGAAAATGACCTAGTTGGTTAATGGTGACATGGCCCATAACCATATGGTGATGTAGAGCTTTGAGAAATTGCTCATATCCTTGGATTGCTAGAACATCATAGTCCTGTAGGATTCCACACTGGTAGAACATTGCAGTCATCACCTCTGATAGCACTTTGATATGCTTCTCCTGGATGTCTGAAAAACATGGTTTAGGAGCCAAGTCACTGGGAAATAGGTCTGCTATGTTGTCAGATGCAACTTTGTTGAGAATTATTTTCATGTTTGTCCAGGGACTTCTTCTAATCACCAACATGGAAGGATTCCATTGATCCAAGAGTTTTGGATCCATTTTCAAATTTTGGTATGTTCTTTTCATGACAATGTCTTTGAGTTCAGTAAAGGTTTTCTCCAAAGCTTCTATTTTGTTATTCACCTGTTCAAATGCTTGTGATTGTTCATTCCTGATTTCATCAAAGGGTATAGTTGATAGTTCATTGTGAATGGATTGGATTTCACTCTTCATATCTGCTACAAGAAGAAGGTTAGTTTTGGTGAGAGACTCCACCAAAGTCATAGGAGCAAACACAGTATGAGATCTGTGTGCTTCTCTTGCCATTCTTGGAACTGTATTGGAACTTGATGCAGAATTTGTTGTTGCAGTTGAGGTTGTTGTAGTTGTTGTTGTTTGACTAGTAGTCATTGCTGCAGAATGAGTAGTTGTAGGAGCTGAAGTAGTTGGAGGTTGGGATATTGGATTTGGAAGGTAATAGTGATGAATTTGTCCATCATGGTAATTGGGATGTGTTACAAAAGAAGGATATGGTCCTCTACTGATTGAAGGAATCTCAGCAAGAACACTCTGTGCTAATGATGTCCCAACTAAAGGGGGATTTGTAGGTTCCCTGTATGCTTCCCTCAGTATCCTCTTTACTAGTCCTTGCATAAAGATTAATCTTGCTTCTCTGTGTGTAGCTATTGCCTCTGCTGCAGTATCCACACATTTCTGGACAGCATCTGTAAGGACAGGTGCTGGTGTAGATACAATGGGATTGGCATTTGATGTTGTCTTGCCAATTGCAGTGGTACTTCTTGGTGGTGTCATTCATTCTGGGGTTGAGGTTGGTGTGGATGTAGATGTAATGTTTGACTGTTGTGATGCCATCATCTAATGGTGAAGTTGATGGTGATGGTGAAGAAGATGTTGACATTGTAGATGCTAAAGGTATAAACATAGTTTTCAGTTTTACACTTTGTAACAATTTTAAACTTGTGGATTTGGATTTTGATTTGGAATTATCACTTCCTCACAAATATGCACTTGTTCACCATTGAAAGTCATTGTGTGCTGTTGATCAATCACAATCACTTCCAAGGTAGGCTGATTCACTGCTGTTGGTTGATCAGGTTGATCAGGTTGAGGTGCATCCTGAAATTCAGCATCCTCTGTGTCATCCTCAAGAACTTCATCATATAGGTTGTATGCTCCAGTGATTGCTCTCACTTTCAGGGTGTTTGGATTATGGGCAACAATTCTGAAGTAAGAATTGCTACTGTCAAACATTCTTCTGATTTTAGATTTTTGCCAATTGGAAATTTGGAGGGTAGTGGGCATTGGTAGATCTAAGTCTATCAGACTTAAAACTATTGTGTCCCACTTTAGAATTATGAAATCAAAAGGAAATTTCTTGTCTAGGGTAATTCTACCTGAAACAAATTGTCCACATACATAAATGTCTTCAGGGTTGCCAAAAATTGTACCCAAGTATAGATTTGTACAGTCACCTGTAGTAAAATCAGAGAACTGTAGATAAATGTTAGTTTTGTCCATAGTTAGTGAACTCAAATAAGTCAATCCAGTAGAATTGATGTTAAGAAATTTTGTGTTCAGATAGTCAAATATCCAAAGAGTCAATCTTATGAGTAAGTAGCATGTCAGAGTAGAAGCCATGACTATCAATACCAGTTGAAGTATTTTCAAATCCAACATTTCATATGTCAATTCTCCAAATTCAGTCATTGGTTGTGCCAGTGTTGGTGGTATGCATTCAGCAGTTTTGTTTATAATCAGTAATTTTGCCAAAATAGAATTAATTTTCTGAAATTGGAATCTGAATCCACAGTATTTGTACAGTGTGAACAGCAGGAATGGTATTAATACTACCACTAGTACTGCTGCTACACCTACAAATGTTAACCAAGAATTGTGTCCACCAAACCAATGTGATGGTTCAGCCAGATGGTTCAGACATTGCTAAGTCTGGTTTAGACAAGTAACATCTCATTGCAAAATCTTCCATCACTTCTTTATAGTTCACAGCTGGTGATGTGTCCTGAAGAACATAAGTGTCCTCTTCCACAATCAAATCAGGTTCCTTTGCATCAAAAGGAATCTGTTCAGTGAACAATGTTAAGTCAGTTATCCCTTCTGTTTTCAGTTTTTCCTGAAACTGATAGATTACAGTAGCCATGTTGACTGTATAGTACAATGTCAATTGTGTACTGGGATTATCTGGATCTTCAGCACAGTAGGCTATGTTTGCCTCTAGATACCATGATCCTGCTGACAAAGAACATTGACATAAGTCACGTTTCTTTATGATCACACAGGAACTTCCTGATATTGGAGTTGGTATTTCATCTTTCTGTTTACAGAAATAATTCCAAGGTAATGGAAAATTACCAAGGAGAAGATAATTTCCAGCATCTAAAATATCTGGATCTGGATCCAATTTTGGATAGTACTCAATAGTACATTTCTGTTGTATCATTCTTTCATTCTGGTTTGTGTAAATGGCACTTTCACAAGTGTGTTCATTGCCTTGTTTTTCCAAAAACATTTGTTCACAGAAGAACAGTATGTTATATTTTACACAATGAACCAATTGTTCATAATCCAGATTGATTTGAGTGTTGCTTCCCATTGCCAATATCCTTGTTGTAGGTTTGATTTTGGTATAGGTGTATTTACTTTCTGTTTCATCAATCAATTCCTCATTCATATGATATGGTACAGGAATTGTTCTGATATCATATGAGAACAAAGGTTCTTGATTCTTTGGCTTGATGTAGAAAGAAATATGAATCACCAAAGTTCTATCCTTGCATGCAAAAGTTGATATTGGTAGATTGTAATAGTAATGCATCTGTGAAACAACAAGTTCATAATCAGGATAATCCATTTCAAGTACCTGTTGTACATGTGCAATCAACACTTGCATAACATCAGCAGACACTACTGAATGTGACAGTTGGTTGTTGGACAAGTTGTCCAGTGCATCCAAGAAGTGATCTAATTCAGATAGAATGCTTTCATAAAACAATAGGTATCTGTTAAGATCAGACAATAATACCCCAAGCATATTGCCTACAAATTTTATTGAATTTCTGTTGTCAGTAATCTGATGTTCATGATGTTGCATAGCCATTTCAACATGCTTCACCCTATTTGTTAAATGCTTAATATGTTCACCTTGTCTTACCAATTCCTTCTGAAAATGATACAAACTAAATAGAGTTGTTCTGGCTAATGAGATCATATCATTATCAAGCTTTGTTACTCTGTTATTTAATTTATCTTGTCTTTCAAACAGTTTCTCCATTCCCTTTTTCAATTTATTTTGTTTCCTATTCTGGTAGAAAGCACTGAATCCCTGAATACCTAAACTAAGTAAGTCAGTTATGAATCTCTTCACTCTTTTAGTATTAGGTTGTCCTTTAGTTGGTTCAGTTGGAACAGGTCTCAGTTTAAAGTCAGGTACCATAGCTGGAATTTCTTTTTCCATTATTGTTTAATTCTTTCTTGACTATCATCAAGTTTTGCAATGGTACCAATGTAAGCTGGCCAAATCTTTTGGCATGTTTCAAATAACAGCTTAGTCCTAATGCCAGTGTTCCATTTGTAACAATATTTAGGATCTCTACTGAATGGTTGGTAGTATGGTATTACCCTAAAGTCAGGTATTTCCAAACCAACTACTACATCATATTTGTTTAAGTTATGATGCATTTGTCCAATATAGTTGTATGAAATTCCCCAACCAAATCTTATTTCATATTCTGGTTTAGGAAACTGAATGCTTTCTCCCATTGCTATAAGTATAGAGAGAATAAGATACATGCATAGAATATAAATATAAAGTAACATTTTGCTAACCTTGTGTTACCAAGTTGTGAAATTGTAATTCTTCTTCAATGTCACAAAGTTCTGTTTCCTATGTGTATCTTCTTCCAATGTAGTTATGAATCCTCTATAGATCTGGTACGGTTGTTTCCCATTCCAGCTCAAGAGAGGAATGAAGTTTCTCTCTAATGTGCAGCTCTTATATAGTAATTCTTATCACTATATCACATGTGACTATACCATGTGACTATTCTCTGATTTGCTAATCCTTATCTCTTAAGTAGAACCAATCAGAAGCTTATAGATCTGCTGCTTTTGGTCAGTCTCTCTATGAGTGACCAATGAGATTTAGCCTCTTGTCATTGGCTGCCTCTTTCCAGTCAACCAATCAGAAAAGAGTGATAAGCATCCATAGGTCTCATTTCCTGTTAGGTTTCATTTCCATTCTTAACACTGTACAGATCACATGTATTTAAGCAGAAAATTGCTTATGCCCCAAAGCAATACAGTAACATTAATTTTTAAACTCTATTGCTTTTATGCACAATCAAATAACTACCTGTTATGACTGGTTTCAGTATTGAAACTAGCTTTTTCAGTGCTGCTGGTTTCAGAGCTGAAAAATATGGAAAATATGATATGTTTTAAATATGGTGCTATAATATATTTTATACATTTAACATTTTATATGAAACATCTTGCAGTATGTCCATTTTTCTGCCAATAGTCACAATTTTCATATAAATACAGTTATGACATTTTTAATTATTTGATGTATATATTGATTATAATACAATTATTTACATATGTACATTTTTAGTTTTGTGATTTTTCCCTCTCATTTTGGGTATTCTCTTTTGGTTTTTCATCTTCCTTCAATTCTTGCCAAATATCATATAATTCATTAACATTCTGAACTATCTTTAACTTACCATTTTCTCCTATTTCTCCCAAATTCATGTAGTACTGCTTTAGTCTATTTATGTGGAATCTTTTTGGTATTAACATTACACTCCAGTCAGAACACAAATAATGTGTTTTGTCTAGGACAGTTTGTATTCTTAATGGTCCTACCCAATTTCTGTTCAATTTTCTAGAAGGACTATTTAAAACTGATCCTAAAGGATGATAGACCAAAACTAGATCACCTACTGCAAAGGTTTCATGGTCAGGGTATTTCCTCATTTCTCTAATCCATTGAGTGTTCTTTTCATAGATTTTCTTGTCTATGATTATTTGGTCCATCATTGCTTTTCTCTTGAACATTATCTCCATGTATTGATCTTTTCTTACATTTATTCCAGTTTTTCCTGGCTTGTAATTAAAATTGAACAAATCAGGAGGTTCAGTATGATAAACCATCTCAAATGGTGAGAATCCTGTAACCTTTGAAACTTGGGTGTTCATTGCCCAACAAGAAGGCAATATAAATAATGGCCATTTGTCACCAATTCCTGTCAAATTTCTGCAGATTATATCATTCAATGTTCTGATATATCTTTCTGCTCTATTTGATCCATGATTCATAGGAGAAATGTAATATGGCTTTACATTCATTGCATGAAAGTACATTTTCATTAGATCTGAAGTAAATGCTGGTCCTTCATCACATATCACAGCTTTTGGTGTGCCATATTCACAAATAATTCTGAAGAATATAGCATCAGCTATTGTTCCTGCTTCTTGATTTACCAATGGTATTGCTTTTACCCAGTTTGTATACTCAAAAACACACACTAGAATACAATTGTATCCCAAAACAGATTTTGGCATTACTTTGATATCCATTGATATTCTAGCCATTACTCTTGTATCTAGTGGTATTCTTGGATAATATACCTTTGGTGTAGGTTCTTTACCTTTCATACTTTGACATTCATAACAGCTTGCTACAAACTGTTTGATTAAGGGTAGCATTGTTGGAAAATAGTACTTTTTTCTAACCATATGATACATTGACATTACACATGGATGTCCTGCCAATAAAGGTGTATGATGTTGATATAGAATTATAGGTACATACCTTTCAGGAACACATAACACCAATGTTGGTTTTCCATGGTTTTCCTTGACATATCTGATTTTGAACAATATGTCATCCATCAATATGTAATCCTCACAAAGCATTTTGAATAATCTTTGTGCCTTTCCAACATAGGAACAATATCCAGTTCTAATGTACTTTACTATATCCCTAAAATATGGACTTCTTTTGTATTCAGCTCTTAAAGCTTTTACAGCTATAGGGATATTGTAATCACCTTAACTTCAGTGCATCTATGCATTTATCCAATTCTACTTGTTTAGGAATATGTTTCCTGAAAATAGTATCTTCAGGTATCTTGTTAAACAATTTCCTCTTCTTCTCATTGAGTTCTTCAATGGAAGGTATATCCATTGAGAATGGATATTTTTGGATAGTTTTGTCAACATCATATGATGCTAACCTACCTCTCAATTCAATTTCAATTGGTTGTGGATTTAGTAATCCTTCATATTTAGATAGTTGTTTAGCCATAACTTTTGGATTATAGCTAGGTTCAAACAAAGGATTTGGTCTTTTTATCCTAGTTGGATAAATTTCTGGCCTTTGTTGAATTAGAGGTGGAGGTTTTTGAACTGGAATTTCCATTTGATCTTGCACTGGTAATGGTACCTGGTTAGGCTCTTCTACCTGATTAGTTTCTGGTGTCTCCTCTACATCAGGTACATTTCTGTTAGGTTCATGTACTTCTTTGTCAATGCCTACCTGCTTCACATGTGCAGGTTTTTTATGTTCTCCTTTTAAAGGATAAATAGATGGAATATCAGCTTGCTTAGTTTTAGCCATACTTCTGGTCATGATGGTCAAAATGTCATGTAGTTGTTTCTTTTCTTCAGTACATACATTTAGTGTTTCAATTCTTGTATATTCTGGACTGTATATGTTTGATAGCAATGACATGTTTTCATGACTATCATTAGAAAAGATGAACATGAAATCATTTTCATGATATGGCTCATAATTTTCCTGTTCTAGTAATGCATCTACCTCTTCTTTCAGATAAAGAAAGTTTTCAGGAAAATTAGGTTGTTCCAATTCTCTCAGCATAAAAGCTATAGGTATAATCTCATTAGGTGAATCTTCATCATCTGGATGTCTTGATAGAAAATATGTGCATCCCCTTGCCTTTAAGGAAATAAATATCAAATTTATATTCACTCAAATTTTCTATCAATTTCTTGAGTCTTAATGTTGGCGGTTCTCTTTTAGCTTTGAGGATATGGACCAAAGCTGAATGATCACAATAAACATGAAAGTTTGCATTTCTTAACAGATGTTTGAAAGCCACAACATTTGCCATGACTCCAGTCAATTCCAATTCACTAATGCTATACCTTTCTACTGCTTCTGGTAATTTCTTTAAGTAGTAGGCAATTAAGTGATATTTGCCTTTCTGTTTCTGATAGAGTGCTGCACCACAGCCTATCTTTGAAGTATCTGACACTAAGACAAAATGTCCTGTAGTATTTGGCATCAGTAATACTAGTGCATTTGTAACATCTTGTTTGATACTATCAAAAGGTTTTTGTTGTTCTTCTCCCCAATAAAAAGGTACTCCTTTTCTTGTAATGAAGTATATGGGAATCTATTTCTCTTGTAAGCTGGGTAAGAAGATGGACATATAGTTTACCATACCACAAAAAGATCTACATTCTTTTACAGTTGTGGGTGGTTTGACTTTGAGTATTGCCTCTATTCTTGATTTTAGAGGTTTCATTTTAGGCATACCATCTTCAATCATCATTGTTAATCCCATAAATACAAGGGATTTCTTGAACAGTTTACACTTTCTTGGAGACATTTTCAAACCATTCCTTATTACAGCTTTGAATAAATCAATCAACTTTCCAGTATGATCTGTTCTTTTTGAGTAAGTAAGGATATCATCCATTATAGCTAGATGACTTTTCCTGTAATCAGGTATCTCTTGTAGAACCCTTTGTATAAAGTTCTGCCATATTGCTGGAGATACACTGAGACCCATACCTAATCTCTGATATAGGTAAGAATCTGATCCATAATAAGGAGTTATGCCACAATACTTTTGTGATTTCTTTGAAAGTCTCAAAGTGTGGTATGTATCTCTTAAGTCTGCTAATGATAGTACTTCTGCTCCTGAATTTCCTAAGATCTGAATTGCATCTCTCACTAAAGGAAAACTAGGTTGAAGTGTAACTAACCTACTATTGAGATGTCTAAAATCTGTTACTATCCTAGGTATACCTGTTAGTTTTCTAGGTATTAACATTATTGGACTGCTATAGGAAGACATTCCTTTCTTGAGAATTCCTAATAAACATCCTTTCCTCATTTCCTTATCTACTACTTCTTTCTCAGTTTCTTTTATTGGAAATGGTCTTATAAAGAAAGGAGTATCATCATTGAGTTCTAACTCTATCTCCATATTAGGGCATAGACCTATCTCATCTCTAAGAGAAAATGCTTCCTTGTATTTCAGCAATACTTTGTACAAGCTTTTCTTTTCTGCTGCATTTAAATCTAAATCTGATAGATCTACATATTTCTCAAGTATTTCTTGATCAGTCATGTTTCTCCTAGGATCTTCCTTGTCAAGCCAAGGGTAAGGATCTTCACTTTTGTCAGGAACTATGTTTGTATCATTTTCTACAGGAGGTTCATTTCTATCAACAAGTTTTGTATTTCCTTGTTGTTTTAGTCTTTTATTGACTTCACTTTTGATGTAGTTGACTACTTCTTTGTGATCCTTATTGTAAAGATCAAAGTACTCACTAGTTTCATCTTCACTTAGAAATGAACAATTGTCTTTGAATGATGATTTCATTATTTGTTGCAAAGTATCTCTGCTAACATGAAAATATCCAGAGGATCTCATGTCTAAGCATCCTAACATTTCACCTTTATGTATTTTCCAATCTATATTGGAATGATTAGTGAGTTGGATTGTTGTCTTACCATCATGATTCAAATGTATTATGATGGTTTGTACCAACTGATCTTCCTTTGCAGATTTAAGTTTAGCTACAGTTGCCACTCCAGTCTCTGGAAAATCTTTATACCCTGTTATTTTGTAAGGTATATCTTTCAACTCCATTACAATATCTTTAGTTTTACCTGGTCTGATGCTAAAGTTGTCAACTGCATAGACAGGTAAAGATCTTTTAAGGAATGAAAAGGCCAAGTTGTTGAAATCAACTGATGCTTCTAACTCATACATACTCTTTTGACCTATGACTAAATCAAAAGATTCAGACATATCAGCTAGGTATGCTATGAATTCAAAGACATGTCCATGGAATTTAACCATAAACTGGATTGCTTCAGTCACTTTTATGACTCCATCATTTGCAACTACTACTCCAATTGCTTGCAAAGGATAGTGAGGAAATTGATGCAAATATGGATGTTTATCATAGAACTTTTTATTTAGGATTGGTTTTGAACAACCAGTATCCATCAAAGTAGTTACTTTTATACCATTTCCATCCATAAGTTCACCTTCAGTTTCACCATGTAAGTTTATAGGAAATTTTCCTTGTTTAAACCACATGTTATTTCCTTCTAAGTCATAAGCCTCACTTTCCATTTTGGTACAATTATTATCTTCTGTCCAGAGATAAGTTGCACAGATACTTTCATGAGGTTTGAAGTATGACATTGTGAATAAAGACAGATTTCCATATCTATCTTCCACAAAGTTTGGGAACAGCTGCTGTGAATATATTGGTACATTAGGTACATTATAATTTGCAGCATCAAAATTTTCTTTCTTTGCATTGAAGTTTTTGTCAATTGATGTGTTCTTGTTTGAAAAGCCATCTGACTTCTCATCAAAGTATCTTGACTTTGAGTTTTGAAACCTCTTTTGATCAAATGAATATGTTACTGAACTGTCAACTTCAGCCTTTACATACTGTAAAGTATCAGTAAGTATTGACCAAATACCAGATTCATCCATGGGTTTACATTTTGTACAACAATACACATCATGAAGTGGATTTCCTGCAAAAAAGTTAGGAGAATTTAGTGATAGATTCCCCTCTACCATCTGACTCTGCCTATCAGATATATTGGTAGTAATGTGTGTACCAGGTTCCCCATCTGGCTTACCTGACCTCAACTGGTCACTTTGTGGATGGCCAAAGATGGCTGTTTCCTTTACAGCTCTCCTGTGTACATCTGATTGGTCTTCAACAATATCAAACAATGTCTGACATATGTCTGCTTGCTTGCCAGAAGATGTACTGTCAACATGTGTCTCCTCTTCCATCATGTTGGACAATATTCTTAAATGGCTAACATCATCTTTATTCTTTAGCTTGCCTTAACACAGGTGTGTCTCACTGAGCTCAGGGACCTGGATAACTACATGCAAGCATGCCTTTTCACCAAGGTCAGGGACTTGGTCAGATTTAGAAGGTTGTCTACAACCCAGTGCCAGCCCATCCAGATTTGTCTTGCAAGGAGTTTCAGTGACTGGTGGGGAAGAGAGCTTAACAATACATCATGAGAATTCACAAGGCTAACAGCATCATAGAAATATTCATCCTCATCATCTGAACTTTCACATGAGTACCAATCATCTTCTGATTCTGAAACTATACCAATCTCAGATTCATCTGCTGAAACAACTTCAGACTGTTCTGAGTCAGAAGTTCTTTCAAACCTTGATGAAGGGTCTGCACTACATGGTTCTCTATCACTAAGGATGAATCTAACTGACAATTTTCCAGGCTTCACTTGACTAGTATGGCCAGTACTCTTCAAGATACTACTTACTGTTATATTTGTCATCATGTTACCTATTTTAGATAACAATGTACTACCTGAGTCATCAATTTATCTGACACTCTGAATATCTGTCCCGAGAGACTCACATCCATGCCTTGCATTCCCTATGGCAGCACATGACTCAATACATGTGTATTTGTGCCAATCTTCATTAAGGAATTCTTTATCACTAAACAATGGATAGTAAGTCCAATCATTTCCTTCCATCATTTGATGAAAACTATCTTCATCCATTTCACCATATATGTCACGTGCTGCCCGCTACCTCCTAAACACGGTCTTTAATTTTTAATTCCTTATTGTCCAGGTCCGTAGACCTCAAGGCTACGGGCCTGTCCATTTCCCGCCAACTATCTCCCGCCATTTGTTCCTGCGCCCGGAGGCCATGATGACGTGTAACCTTCGATGACGCTGACCTTGCGTCATCGGGGTACATCATCGCGGGCTTCGCGCGCGGTATATAAGTGGTCGTAATTATCGTCTGGGGCGCTTCTTCTCCTCCTCCCTTGGAACATCACATTAGAGGTCTCGGGGTCGGACGTGGATCGGAACTCGGGGAGTGAGCACCATGGCACCCTTCACCTAGGCTCGCCTTACCTCGAAGGCTACATTGAATAACTTGTGTTAAGTATCATTCTTTCTGTTCTGCGTAAAAGCCAGCCTGTCCGTGTACAGGCTGCCCTAGTTATAAGTTATTATAGGAGCATTGTTATCGAAGGCACCGCACCAGGAGTAGGGCGAGGGAAAGAACTGCTCCTTTCAGCGGAAGACGGAGTTCACCCGAATCCCGTAGCCCGCGGGCTAGCGCAGAGAGTCCGCAACCGTTACATTTTGGCATCCCTGGGTGGGCTCCGAATTGGAAGCCATAGGTTAAGAATAACCTTCGTTCGAAAGCAGTGTTGTTCCTTTCTTAGTGGGAACAGAACCTGCAGGCAAAGATTACAACGTGTGGGGTATTTTCTTTTTCATGATAAATACAGGCCATTGCGCCTCCGATATGTGAGTCAGGTCCGAACCCCTCGACACAGAGTACTGATATCTGTAGTATTACTCTTTATCCCATTAAACATTGTTCTTGTTTGCTTTTACAATTATGAGTAAATCGGGAGCCAAGCAAGTGGAAGGAGCCTCAGTTGAGGCCCCACACCTTGATGCTCAAAAAGGGGATACTTCCCTTACCCGATGGGATGAAATCCCGCGGGTTACCACTCCTATTGATGTAGGGGCTTTGTCAGATAACTTCTTTAGGGTCTCAGTAGGAAACCCTCAAAGAGAGGCATCGGAAAGCCCCATCCCGGGCGCAGGCCGAGAGGTAAGCGAGTTGGATGTCAGACCACGACGACACCTTTACTGTCTACAGTTAGACGTAACTATGGTCCGAGAACCGTCAAGGCCTCCACCTCCCAGACCTGCGTGGACAGTCGCTATTATCAAGGACATGGTATCGACAGACGCCCCAAACATAAAAGATTGTGTCATTCTTGGCCCGGGCTCGGCCATCCTGTTCTTCGGTCGTCATCAGGAGCCTCGAGAGGGGCTTTACCTGCATGAGGCTCAGGAATTGGCCGAGGTAATGACAAAGACTACCACCTGGACGGGACAGCCCGCGCACCAAATGGTTTTCCCAATCACGATAGCCGAAGGTAGGCGTGCGATCTCTATGGCACGCGCAGTAAACGAACACCGCGATCTTCAGCTCCCCACAGAAACCCTACGAGTCATCGAAAGAGATGCCCATGTCACGAGCAGCGGGACGGATGAAGACGAGTACGGGGGAACCCGCGTCCCGTCACCGACCGTTACGTTCGTCAGTCGGAGGAGGCGTACTAGGGGTCGCCGTAGTGTATGGACGCCTTTGCCCCAATACCCGGGATTGAATCAAATGGCGAACCCTATTCCATACACTCCACAAGTGAACTTTCCGCCCCCTCCCATAATGAATCCTATCCCGATGGGAGTCCCACCTCCCCCATATCATCTACCTCCGCCACCTATCCCGGCCCCGTTGGCGCCAGCACCCCCAGCGGCTCAAGCTGTTGCCCCGGTGGCACAGGTTAGCGTGACTGGCACCACCGTACCAACACCCGCTCCTATAGCGGCCCCGGTGATAGTGGCGTGCGGACCACCTGATCCGTCGCCACCACCACCTCCAGGATCTGGCCCAGGGTCCGTGGCTGACTTTGACAACATGTCAGTTAGTGGATCCTCTACTTCCTCAGCATCATCAGGAAGGGGGCGAGCACCCCGGCCACGAATCCCAACCGGCGGATTCCATCTCCCAGACTTAACGAGCCTGACAGACACCGTCGCCTACGAGATGTGGAAGAATACAATTGGTTTCTTTCACCTAAGTGGCCGTACCGATGAGCTAATCATGCCCATCGCCTATCAATCCATCAAAGGGGATGTGGCACTGGACATTGTGACCCATGGACCCCACATGAACTTGCGCGACCTTATTGCTCGCCTCGACAATAACTTTGGGGTCGTGTCTGACGAGGACACCCTAATGAAGGAGTTATATACCATCAAGCAAGGCACTAAGGAGTCTGTGAAGCGTTTCGACACTCGCATCGGCTACGCGATGATGAGGTTGGCTGCAGCCTTCCCACATGCCATGCCCGCAGAGAGGGCGGAAGAAACCAGGAAGACCCGCTTCCTTAGTGGGCTACGCCCCAACCTCAAGTCCGCCCTGGCCTGGGAAATGTGCCTAGATGGAGGCGGTCGGCAGATGACCTATGAGGAAATCAAAGATGCGGCTAGACGGGTAGAGCAAAGGGAAGACCCCACCACCTCCGACGACCCGTTCGTTCGCGACAATGCCACTCCTACCTCGCGAGACGACGGACAACGAGATCGGGGAGGACAGCCTCGCCGTAACCAGACTCGTCCCCAGTACGGGGGCCAGACGAGGGCATCCAACCAAAGCTGGCCCGCTGTGAGAGCAATCAACCTGGAGGACCCTAGAGGCGATGGAGCTGATGAAGCCGATGACGGCAACTTGGGAGATGGAGAGGATGATGGGGGCTTCGACCCGAGCAACTACGAGGGTGCGGACTCCGCACCATCCACTACCGCTCCCCTGCTCCCTCCCCACGTCAAGGCAGCCCGCATTGCGTACCACTATGAACAACAGGAGCAGCGATGCTACACTTGTGACCAAACAGGGCACTTCTCACGGGATTGCCCTGTCCGCCTCAAGACCCTCAAGGATAAGAAGGGTTTAAACTCGAAGGGGGTACCGAACACGGGAGGACGGAAGCCCCAAAAGCAGCCCGACGGGGCCGCACAGGGCACTCCTCCCGCAAAGTAAGATGCGCGGCGTCGCGCATACGGCCCGAGAACCTGACACCCGTGCTTAACGAAGATGCCAGGTCTCGTTGGTTGGGAAGGGATAACGTGGGTTATGCCACGATCGAAGGGAAACGAATGCCAGTTCTCTTGGATACGGGGGCAAATGTTAATATGATAACCCCACAATGCGTGGTGGCCCTTGGTCTCCAAATGGGGCCTCTCACGGATTTGCGTGAAGGGGGAATAACTATCGACCAACCCTTCAACTACGAGGGAAGGCCGATAGGATACGTCATCATGAGTGTGCAGATCGACGGGATATCCGGCTACAACGAGGATCAAGTCGCCCTCGTGGCCCGTAGCTCTGCTGAGTTTGCACACCACGTTCCCGTCATATTGGGAACTCCTACCACGGATCGGGCCATTAAGACTCTCAAGGAGAGCGAAATTGACAAACTGGCTACCCCATGGGCATGTGTAAGGAAGAGTACCTTGCTCCGGGCAGCCACAGCTAGAGTTGCAGCAGTTAGGGCTGATGTTGCTACGAAACCCGTCGACGTTACGGGTTATGAGGAACCCGTACGTCTATTGGCATCGGAGGTGGTCGAACCTTTTGAGACGCTGGTGGTGAAGGCTAGAACAAAAATTGCTTTCACCGCTGGGCGCCTGCGTTGCTCCACCCTTGCAATGGATTCAAAGGACGGCGCTCTTCCACCCGGGTTGATAGTGACCGGTGCTTACACGGTCCTAAAGAGAGGAAGTAAGACCGTACCCGTTGTTCTACGTAACGCAACGGGGTCGCCTATCACCCTCAGGAAAGGGCAGAAGGTTGCCCGAGTACAGGCTGCAAACGAGGTACCTCGTCCTCGCTTGAAACCGGGAACCTTGGAGTCGTTGGAAACACCTGAGGGCAGTAGACCTAGTCTTAGTGTGGGAGAACGTAAAGACAAGCTGATGACCACCTTAGATCTCTCGGGCTTAGACAAATGGCCCGAAGAGAAGGCGGAACAGGCACGCGAACTGCTTATGGAGTACCATGACATATTCTCCCTTGACGACAACGAGTTGGGATGTGCCAGTCAGGTCAAGCATAGTATTAAGGTGACCGATGACGAACCATTTAAAGAGCGGTTTCGGCGCATCCCACCGCCCCTACTGGAGGAAGTCAGGACGCACGTGAACGACATGCTACAGGCAGGGGCCATTAGACCTAGCAGCAGCCCCTGGTGCAACGCGGTCGTCCTGGTCCGGAAAAAGGACGGTGGCCTCCGTTTCTGTATAGATTTTAGGAAGTTGAACGCGAGGACAAAGAAAGACAGCTACCCTCTCCCTCGCATCCAGGAAACGTTGGAGAGTTTGGAGGGGTCTCGCATATTCTCTAGTTTCGACTTTAAGTCTGGCTTCTGGCAGGTGGAAATGGACGAGGCATCTAAACAGTACACCGCCTTTACTGTGGGGTCACTGGGCTTCTTTGAGTGTGAACGCATGCCGTTCGGACTGTGTAATGCGCCCGCGACCTTCCAAAGGTTGATGCAGAACTGCCTCGGTGAACTAAACCTCACTTACTGCTTGATCTACCTGGACGATGTCATTACGTTCTCTACGGACGAGGATGATCACCTCCGGCGTATGAGAGTCATCTTTGACAGGTTTAGGGCAGAGCATCTGAAATTGAAGCCATCTAAGTGCAGCCTGTTCCGGGACGAGATAGTCTTCCTGGCACATCGTGTCACGAAAGATGGGGTCCAACCCAGTGAGGAACACGTGAAAGCTATCACCAATTTCCCGGAGCCAGACTCCTACACCTCTATTCGACGGTTTGTAGGAATGGTGGGCCATTTCAGACGTTTCATCGCGCACTTTGCCCGTCTGGCGAGGCCACTAAACAACCACCTAGAGGGCGACGCCTCCAAACTGAAGGCCCACAAAGTCACTTTGTCCCGGAAAGCTAAGGAGGCTTTTGGTCTGTTGAAACAGGCGCTCCTTCAAGCACCAGTCCTTAAGTTCGCGGACTATTCGAAACCCTTCGTTTTGGAGACTGACGCGTCATCCGACGGGTTGGGAGCAGTCCTGCTCCAAGAAGGGGAGGATGGAAAGCTGCATCCTGTTGCCTATGGGAGTCGATCTCTGACTAAGGCTGAGAGGAACTATCATTCTGGCAAGACCGAGTTCCTCGCCCTTAAGTGGGCCGTTACAGACCACTTTAAGGAATATCTCATCTACCAGCCTTTTGTCGTACGTACTGATAACAACCCTCTTACCTATCTCTTCACCACCCCTAACCTCGATGCTTGTGGGCATCGATGGGTGGCCTCTCTCGCCAATTTTAACTTCACCATCGAGTACCAGCGTGGTAGGAATAATGCCGCCGCTGACGCCCTCAGCCGGGTGAATGAATCGCTGAACGCTCAGGAAGTCAAGGCTATTCTTGACGAGACGACCGTCGGATGCTCGGACCGAGCTGAGTTGAGCGTCCTCGCGGGCCGGCGAGGTGAAGAGGAGGAACGAGTACGGGTGTCTGTTGCCCGTGTTCCAAAGGAGGAAATGCATGTGATTGACTGGCTCGCAGCCCAAAAGGGGGACCCTGTCATCCGGGGGGCTATCGAGTGGATGCAGTCGGGAAAGGAGAAATCCCTCAAGCATCATCTTGGCACCCTAGCCTCCACCCCGGAGGGTTTGGGATTCATCAGTCGGCAAAAGTCCCTCGTCCTGGTCAACGGTAAGCTTTACTTGAAGTGTAAGTTAAAGGGTGAGGCCGAAACCACCGTAGTCTTCATCGTCCCTAAAGCCCATAGGAGAAAGGCAATCGATGGCTGCCATCGAGACGCGGGTCACCAGGGCCAAAATAGAACCGCTTCTCTTCTTCTAGAGCGATTCTGGTGGCCCGGGATGACGTTGGAGGTTAAATCTGCTGTGAAGAACTGCAAGCAATGTTTGCGTCATGACGGTGATAGTGTTAGGGCCCCACTAGTCCCAATTGAGGCCACGGGCCCCATGGACTTACTCCACCTAGACTTCACAAAAATCGAGGTCAGTGGTGACCGCGAAAAGGAGCTGAAGAAGAAACCCGAAGTAGTAAATGTCCTTGTGGTCACCGACCACTTTACCCGACACACCATGGCCTTCGTGACCGAGGATGCGACCGCTCAAACTGTAGCCCGCGTCCTGTACCACCACTACTTTTACATCTTTGGTACTCCGCTGCGTCTAATGACGGATAATGATCTGGCCTTTACCAGCGAGGTGGTACAGGAGTTATGTAACCTATTTGGAGTAAAGAGGGTACGCACCAGCGCCTATCACCCTCAATCCAATGGAGCCATCGAGCGGCAGCACCAAACGGTCATTAAAATGATTGGAAGGCTATCACAAGATGAAAAGGCCAATTGGCCCAAACACCTGCCTGAGTTAATTCAGGCTTACAATGGAACGAGGTCTGCCATTACGGGCTACAGCCCACATTACCTTTTGTTTGGGTACCGACCGAGGTTCCCCATTGACCTCCATTTCCCCACAATACGAAAAAGGCGCGTGGTGAGTGTTGATAATTTCGTCGCTACACTCCAACAGCGTCTCTCGGAAGCGCTCGATGAAGCGCGCCGGCAAAATGTACTCGAAGCACGTCGACAAAAACGATATTATGATCGCCGTTCCGGTACTGTAGTGTTGAAACCAGGGGACGTTGTCCTCTTGAAGACGGACAGTTACACGGGAAGAAGAAAGACCAAGAACAAGTGGAGTTATGAAAACTATACAGTCCTGCGTCAACTTAGCCCGGACATTCCGACCTATGAGATACAGGCTGAAGGTGGATCAACTCGCATTGTTCATCGGAATCGACTATTCCTCCTGCTTCCTAAACAGGAAGATGACAACTGCGTGCCATTAGTGGCTGCCCTTCGGACAGAGGTCATGGATTCCCTTGGACCGTCACCAGGATACGCCCCCTCGGAGTCGGGCCTAGTCCCCGAGGAGGACGTGAAAACGTTAGCGGTGGTAGATACACGTGGTCTTGGGTACGCCCGCCCACAGGCCCAGTCAGACCTGGTGACCCCCGCATCTCCTGACTTGGAAGAAGGGCATGTGAGCTGAGTAAGGGGTGCCAGAATCACAAGACGACTGGTTCCTCACGCAGGGGGACGCCTCTGAGTGATGATTTAAGCTCTTGTGGTCGTTACGGTTATCACCCTTCTCGGAAGCTCACTGAGCTTCATGACTCAAAAATGGGGTTGAAACGGGTTGCACTGGCCCGCGGACCCTGGTATCGACCCATCCCTTATCCCGAGGGATGCGGGATGTGTTCTATCCTGTGTCCGCATCCTAATCCTCCGAGGACCAAGACCTCGGTAGAAGGTGTTGGTGTGCTCCAGTCCCGAACTACGATCCATGTCGCAACGATCCCTAATCACGAGGCCGTGATTTCTTTTGGGGGGGAAACAAGGGGTCAACCTATATGTAACTGTTACCCGCAACTTGTTTGTTCAAATTAAAATTTTTGTAAATATGTTATCGTTACCTTTCCACCTACGAACGAGAACTTGGTCAACCCAGGCCAACGTACAAAAACAAGAACGAGACATATCGTATAAGAACTTTTATTACGATCTCTACAACGCTGAACCCGTCAGATCCACTGACTGGGCTGTAAAGGAAAAACTACTAATAGAGAAATGTAAGAAACTCTAATGTGGCTCTTTCGTGCCGCCCCTCGGTATTAAATATCGAGTCTAATGGGGCAGCCGCTTAAAGTTCGCCATTAACCACGAGATGCTCGAGTAGGAATCCTAGTCGAGATCCGAGTGGTCCGAGCTAACCCCACTGGAGGGACTGCGCTCCTCGTCGTCATCGTCCTCTTCTTCTTCTTCCAGCTCTCCCGCGGACCACTCCTCGTCACTTGACACCCCGTCCGAGGATGAATCAGAATGTCCGCTGCCCGCCTTCTTGCGGGACGAGCGGGATCGCTCTTTGGAGCCTCTCTTCTGGTGAGACTGGACGTGCTCTCTTATTTTCGACAGATACCCGCTCACGTATCCGTGGCACGCTCCGCACCCCCATTGAATGTTGAGGTGTATCGCTGCCAAGTGACGATAAGCGTAGTCGTCATTCGAACACGCGTGCGGACAAAAGTGACACACGATCGCTCGGGCGGGCCCACCCTTCTTCGTCTTGATGCCGTCCGACCCCTCGGGAAACCTCTTCTTGGAGAGAGCCCCACTTTCAAAAATGTTCCCGAAGGCGTCGCTGTAGTGCGTATGGTCCTCATCCAATACAAGGACCATAGTTAGGTGCTCCACCTCTTTGACCGCTACGGCCTTCAGACGTCGGAGGTTCGCGTCCCGACGCCGGAACTCTTGGTCCACGGGCGTCGAGTCACGGAAATCCAAGCACCTCTCTGTGCTCTCCATGTTGAGAGCTATCACATCAAGGACCTTGTGGAGGATCCGTGACTTTTGGAACTTCCACTGGGTCCGGCCCTCCAGCGCACCAGAAGCAAGGTGATACTGCCTTAGGGCTTTCACCAGGGCCGTGTCCTTCTTCCAGAAGTGGTCAATGTTCTTCTGGCTCTGTTGCAGCCATCGGGTGGTTTCGCTGTATGTGGTCTTGGAGCTTGGAGACGGCTTGTCCGAAGCTCGTAGAGGGGACGGATGCGAGAGGGGAGGTTGGTCGAACGAACATTTCTCAAATATGACTATCTCCAGTTCCGACACGGGCTCAAACGTGAGATACCGCATCTGTTTATAATCAGGCCCCTTCTTAGACCCGTCACGCCTACCTCGTTCGTCTCGCGATGCCCGAGGCACTTTGCGTGGTTTCGACTTCCGGGCTTCTAAGTCTTCCGTCCGCGCCTTCTTCGCTGGTGGAGACTCTCGTTGTTTGGAACCCTCGTCGGTGCCCTTCACGTTGGACGAGCGCAATTTGACAGGGACGGACGCCTCGTCGTCGTCGGCCACGTCGATGACCACCGGCGGAGCGGCTGAGGATTTAGCGAGATCCTCAGGGGACGCACTGGACTCCTTCAACAAGGGAGAAGTGCGTTGATATGGGGTTCCACACCCCTTCTGGGGTGTCGATATAGGGGTGCTCGCAGGTTGTTTGAAGAAGGGATAATCTGGTTGCGTGAACGTTGCGGGCCGGGTCACGGCCTGGCCGAATCTGATAGTGGACCTCCCAACCACCGTGGGAACGCCTGCTCCCCCGGTTAATGGTGAACTGGGGAGGGAACTCACGACATGTTGGCCTGCGGGAATACTCCGCGGGGCATCACCCAAGATGATCCTACACTCCATCCCCGCGGGTAGGTCAATAGTTGGTGTTGGCACCGGGCTTAGAGGAAAACTAGGTACCAGGCGCAGAACGCTAGAGATCAACGCTGCCCCGCGTTCACCAGGAACCTTAGCACCCTCGGTAACGACTGTGGAAACTAGGCTGCTTACAGATTTGCGGAAGTTCTCCTCTGCCTCTGCTATCTCGGATGTCCCGTTACTCGACCCACCCTGTCTCGTGAGATCGTTGAACACCGAGTCATGGTGTTGAGCGAGGTCCTGGTAAGCCTTGACCCTCGCACGGGACACCTGGGCACCGATCTTCTTCTCGACTCGCCACATGTCAGCCGATGTACGAGCGCCCTGGATCTCGTCCTTCATCGAGTCAACGGCTTCGATGGAGGCCTTCTCCAGGCGCTGTCTCACCAGCCACGCCTGACTTGTGTTGGAGTGGTGGGCTTTCTCCACCACCCTTGACATCCTCGCAACAGAGAGGCAGGCCTGCGCTACGGCATCCCCGAGCTTGTCAGTGTCAAGTGTCGCAATGTGCTCGCGGGACGACGAGGCTGGGGATTTCTCGGTTGGGTTATGTCTCGACCGACTCTTCTCCTCTCGGGATTTGTGATGTTTCCTTGGAGGATCAGTTTCCGTTGACTTAGTTTTCTTCGGAGTTTCCTCTTTGGTGCCCTCCTCCTCCTCACGAGGCTCCGGAACGGCCTCGGTAAGCTCGGCTGGCGTAGATTTCAGATTTTCTAGCTGGTCAGCAAGAAATAGTAGCACCGCTGGTTCCGGCACCAGAAGGTTCTGTATGGACCCCAATTGATGCGTGGCAATGTCTACCTCCGACTTCTCAGGAGGAGCATATGGAGCAATGAAACGGATAAATGATTCGTACCGGATGGTGGCTCTCCTCATCCCGGTCCACGCGGGACAGGACAGTTGTGGAGGTATGAGGACAGAGGAGTCCTCGAGGTGGAGCAGGCGACGTGCCATCAAAGTAGAGGTAGGCCCCTCGCTGGCCGTTAGATCGACGGTGTTGTCTGCAGGGTTAACGCGCATCGCGGCCACACCTATGACTCTGGTCACGTCATCTTTGTTCTGCAGTCCTACGTCTGATAGGATGTACGGGGCTTCTGTAGAGACTGGAGTCAAGAAGTAATAAGGCGACTCCATGTTGTCATCTAGTTTAAAACGTTCTTTGGCCGATTCCACGGCATGTGACACAGAACATAGTTTTTGATTCGGGGCAACATGCACCCTGGCCAAACCGAGGGTGCGAGGCCAAGGGGTAATACCAAAGGTTGCGATCAGGTTAGCTATTCCAGGCACCGTGGAGTCTGAGGCAGACCCCAGTCGCCCCTTTTTGGCCCAATAGGAGACCTCCTCCAGGCTACGCACCTCTACGACGATGCTCCGCAGGGCAGGAGTGACATGCAGATTGCACCACCTCTCACGATTGTTGATGCTGATCTTCGAGGGGTCCTCCAGGAAGTCTGACCCCTGTTTCAACACCTCGAGTGGATCAGTAGTATCCTTTATCCAGGACAAGTCGACGGCTTCGAAGTTGTCCGCCACATTCTGGTCACGCTGAATCGAAAAGCAATAGTCAGAAATGATGCAACGCTTAGCCCAAACCTCGATGACTCGCAGGACAGGGTCACGGGCTAATAATATCCCGTGACTCGCAGGACGCTAGTCTCGGGCTAATAGTGTCCCATGACTCGTAGGACACGAGTCTCGGGCTATGGGTGCTTCACCCATCTGGCGTACTATAGGATGCTAAAACCTTCAAATACCATCATTTAAAAGGGACCTTGGAGCCCGTAGCTTGGAAACCTGGGGGAGATTGGTTAAAACCATGAAAGGATGGCTGTGGGGGCCGCCATCTTGGATTGCCCCGGTGAACACACAGGCAACTTTAAACTCCGTTTCGCTGGCTGCTACAGCCTGCTGGCCCATGAATTTGGACCAGAGGGACCCTAGACCCCAGAGAAACAGTATTATAATACTTACATAAGGCAGAGTTGGGTCCATCCTCCTTAAAAGTGAGCAAAAGTGACCGTTGAAAGTGTCCCGGTCCTCACGCTGCAATGGGGGATTCCCTTCAGTCACGTGACCGGTAGTGACGTCAAAAGGAAATTCCCTAAGAACCCGGATGCCCGCCATTGAGGATGAGCGTGCTGTAAGTTGCCAAGGGGTACAAATTCATCGTTTTATGTAAGAAAAGAATGAAGTACTGCATGAAACTTTATTAAACCTTAAAGTTTAAGGTTCATAGAACAGGATGGCCAGTATTGGTAAGGCTGGCAACGTTGACACAGCCCTGCAGGGCCGTGGGAACCTTCGTGGTTCTGGATCTCACAATGGCGTCCCCTGCAGCGTCCATGCAGGCACTACTGAGCACGTGGAAAATTATGACAAATATTTGTGGGTCCGTAGGACACCTCTACCTATGGGTTTACATTGCCAGAGACCCCTGTTCATAGGGGAAAAGCCACTGAAGGGGCCACGGGTCCCTTCCCCAGTTGCAGATCCTAGTGTGCTGCCTGATGGCCCTCTTCCAGCAGTAGGGGCCCCTGCCCCAACCCTTCCGCGGGGAAGGAGGGGCAAACTTAAGTGTTGCCTTATCCAATGAACCCTCACTGCGAGACTCGTGCCTCGAGGCCCGTGCCTCGAGACTCGTTGCTCGAGACCCGTGGCCCGGGACTCGTTACTCGAGACTCGTTACCCGTACCTCTATACTCCAAGGACCGGTTATGTATGATATAGTACTACGTTGTTTTATTCCTTTTGCAGCTTTCGTTACATCGTAAAATCAAAGTTTGGCGATTATGGCACCCTCGACGCTCTCGCTGAGCAGCGCAGGGTGCAAGGAGGCAACTTCGACCCTCGGGTCCTGACGGACGGTAGTCCGTCCAGGAACAAGATCCGACGGAAGCTCATGATAGAGAAGGTTGTCGAGCGCATTGACGAGCTCGATCAGCCGCACCTGCAACTATTGGTTATGCACGACTTCATGTGGGCCCTCGTTGAGGAATGGGCCTCCAGCAAGGCTCGCTCCCACCGAATCAGCAACCAGGATTCGAACCGCGATGTACGAGTCGTTGAAACTGAGGCCCATAACATGTCCCAAGGACCTTATCGACCGAGCCCTACAACTCGGTCGACCCACGGTGTGCGAATACGCGAGGGACAAGCCCTTGACCCTCAACCTCCTATGGGACATAGCGTACAGCATACATAAAGAGTCCCTCCGCTTGGATACCTTGGAGGACTTTAATGCCACCGAGGCGGACATAATGCGCCTGAAGGAGAGCATTTTGAGTACGTGGAAGTCCAGGGACGCGAGGAAAACTTCGTCCCTCGGGCCCACGTTCGTTTCCTCAGCGGACTCCAGGAGCAGGGAATCCACCCTGGGAAAAACTTTTACCCCCAGACAGCCTGCGCCATTCAGCAGTGTGCCCCGTGGCCCCGGTGGTGGTGGTGATGCTATTATCGCATCACCCTCAGTCTTCAAGCCTTTGGCCCCACCACCTGGGATCCCCACGCCTCCCGGACTGTCCCATTATCTCCAGGATCCAATGCCTGCCAGCTTTCCTGCGATGGGTCAGCCAAGAGAGTACAACTTCGATCCCATCACAGGACGACCTCTCAGAGCGTCAACACCTGATGTGCTCTCCCGGTTTTCCCAGTCGCGGGATGCCTCGCTTCTGACCCCCGTTAGCCCGCGAGTCACGAGTCTGTCCGACCTACTAAGATCGAGTGAAGAGGAGCGCCCACTAGTGGTCGGGTCCGCGTCTCACTCATCCAGAGTGGTAACAGGTGAGAGGATGCAGATAACGACTGTATTCCCGTCTGCCGCTGACACAACTCTATCTTCATCGGCCACTACAGCCCCTAGAATTAGCACCTCCTCTAGTAATGTAGTAGAGGGGGATGTCCGTAGGGTGATACGGCGAGACCAGGCCCCCTCTCCGAACAAAGTATTAGCCGGGAGTGGCGTTGGAAGGGGTACAGCGATGAAGCCCGTGAGACAAAGCACTGGTAGGGGTCAGGGATTGGTCGCTATGTTAGCGGATAGTGCAAGAAGGGTTGGCAGGGGACGGTCCGCCCCCTCGCCACCTGTAGGGAGGTCAGGACCGGGCGAAAGACGAACAGATACTGGCACCGAGACCGGACCTTCCCCAGCGGTCACGATGCATTTGGATCGTCAGGGCCCGGCCGTTACCTACTCGGAGGCTGCCTCCAGGCCACCTCGGAAGACTGACGCTCCTTCTCCCAAGTTAACGCCGGGCGACGTGCGCCTCAAATTAGCGGCTCGTGAAAAAGAGAAGGAGGCTGCCCGGGCCACGTTGGAACGAATACGCAGGCAGGAACGAGAGGAGGACGCCGCCCGCAAGAAACGTGAGGAACAGGAGCTTCGTAGGGCCCGACGGCGCGGCGTCATGCGTAGTATGGAGAGAGAGGGGGCTCGGCGACAGGAGGAGTATAACCGCGATCGCCGAGCCTCGGGAGCTTGTCCCGATCCGATCACCGACCCTTTGGGGTGGTGTGAACATGAGTGGTCGAAGGAGGGGAAACACCACCAAAGCCCCGTATGGGCTGGAGATCTCTGGAGTGCCAGCCCTATGCACCACCAGCAGCTGGCGGCAAAGATGGTCTGCTCGTGGAAGCTAGTTAAAGCATATCAGCGGACCAGGCAGAGTAGTTATATCTGTCCTCCAGCACCCCACGTCTTAGAGGCCTTCAATCACAAGGTGAATCACGACACCCACAAAGAACTGGGTGCTCAGGAGCGCGCGGTCCTTCAATACGCTCGCGCGTTGCAGTATGTATCGTACTGCAACGATGAGAGGTATAAGGACCAAGTAGCGCCAGCGGTTAAGGCCTTTTGGGACGAGGTTGCCGAACCGTTTGGCAGTAGGGCCCTCCGGAACTTGGACCTGTCCCACGTTGTGGGCAGGGCAATGCATCCCAATCGGGCTGCAAAGATCCCGGACTATGGGGTGCGGGACCACATTGCCCTAACCTGTGGGCCTTTCTTTGCATCGGTAGAGAGCCGTTCACAATACGAGGCAAGGCGGCGCCGACGGGAGGAAGAACGTGGCCGTGTAGGCGCCTCGAGCAGTCACCGCAGTCCGTCCCGTGACCTCGAAAGGTCCCGCGAGCGAGACAGGGAGCCCCCTGCCCCAAAAGCCAAC
This sequence comes from Candidatus Poribacteria bacterium, assembly GCA_965261435.1. Lineage (GTDB taxonomy): Bacteria > Poribacteria > WGA-4E > WGA-4E > WGA-3G > MSPOR6. The sequence continues at coordinate 5,717 of CBDHDL010000005.1, read as the reverse complement.
AGGGCACGTAGCAAACACCGCAGTGCTAGTAGGAAGCGGGCTCTATCCCGAACCCCACGGGGCGGATCGCCACGCGACTCGTCCAGCTCCCGGGGTCGGAAGCTGCCTACACCACCTCGGCCATCGCGTAAAGAGACGTCGAAGAGGGCTGGGTCCCCGCCCACAGCCTGCACGGATGATATGGAGGTCGCTCGGTCTCCACCTCTATCATGGGAAGAGCGAGTGCAAGAAGAGGAAGACGAGAAGGACAGACACTCCTCTATAGGCGGAGATTCACAGCCCTGCCCGTCTCCCGTACGTATGGAGGGTTGTAGCGTCAGTGACGTCTCGATGGCTGAGGAAGGCCTTCAGCAAGGTGACTCCGACGTTGTCGTCGAGGAGGAGGTGGAAGAAAACATGGAAACAGATGAACACCCCAACGTCGAAGCACCCGCTCCCACTCCGGATAAAGCCATCCCGGAGACTTCTGAGCCCGAAGCTGAGGATGATCGCCGAAGCCATGTCTCGGAAGAGAGTACGGACCAGAACCCGCCCCACGACTCGGACCTCGACGAGGACGAGCTTCTGGGGCCGGCCACCGATGTTTCCGTACCCGGAGGGCACTCGGATGATTCCGTAGCCCTCGTGGTCTCTCCGAAGGACGACGACCTATATGAGTAATCTTTATGTCTCGGCCAACGTTTGGGTTGAAGCCGGCGGGGTCGGGTTCGTTTGAACCCGCACCCCCAACATAACTCGTTCTATTTTCGATTTATATGTCTCTATTAATCGTTCCATTTGTATTGTTCTTAATAAAGGTGCCGTCACGAGGTCGTGCCGGAGAGCCTGGGGGAGAGTGTCACGTGCTGCCCGCTACCTCCTAAACACGGTCTTTAATTTTTATTCCTTATTGTCTAGGTCCGTACGCCTCAAGGCTACGGGCCTGTCCGTTTCCCGCCAACTATCTCCCGCCATTTGTTCCCGCGCCCGGAGGCCGTGATGACGTGTAACCTTCGATGACGCTGACCTTGCGTCATCGGGGTACGTCATCACGGGTTTCGCGCGCGGTATATAAGCGGTCGTAATTATCGTCTGGGGCTCTTTTTCCTCCTCCTCCCTAGGAACAACACATTAGAGGTCTCGGGGTCGGACGTGGATCGGAACTCGGGGAGTGAGCACCGTGGCACCCTTCACCTAGGCTCGCCTTACCTCGAAGGCTACATTGAATAACTTGTGTTAAGTATCATTCTTTCTGTTCTGCGTAAAAGCCGGCCTGTCCGTGTACAGGCCGCCCTAGTTATAAGTTATTATAGGAGCGTTGTTATCGAAGGCACCGCACCAGGAGTAGGGCGAGGGAAAGAACTGCTCCTTTCGGCGGAAGACGGAGTTCACCCGAATCCCGTAGCCCGCGGGCTAGCGCAGAGAGTCCGCAACCGTTACACATGCTCCAGTGAAACACGCTTCATCTTCAACAACAATAGTGAAGGCAGTGCCCCATTCACCAATTATGGTCGTCATGTTAATTGACATGTATTCAAACAAAACAAACCCTATTCAATCTCACTTATGCCAGCACTTTCAATTTTCAAGGATCCACTGAACCCCTTTTTCAGAGATTAAAAGCGGCGGGAAGATAATGACCTAATTGATTTATATTATGTATGAATTCAGTAGTCAAGCTGGCATCAGCAGCAAGCAGCCAGTTAGGAACTTACACACTTACACATCGGGACAAGACTATCTTTGGAAAATCTCCTGGGTAACAGCACATCTACATACATTACTACAGTCAACATCAATACGGATGAATCACCAGAAAACATTACATCTAAATACCAAAACAAGATCTCCTAATCCAATAAAAAATAAGATTATTCTGATTCGTCTGTCCAAATGCGTATAACTCTGCACTAACCAACCACTTGTCCAAAAGTCTGTAAATTGGGGATGTTTAATTCTTATAAAATGCCTCAATTTCAGTGAAAGCTGAATTATGCTACGCATTGATTGACTAAACAACTTGCGGAAAGGTGTACTGAAACGTACGATTACAAATGAATTAATGGTAAAAGATGTAAAGTGACCAACGTTGAGCGGTTTAACATGTAAGAATATAAAAAACAACAACTTGTGCATTTTTTCCATTTCCTTCTTTTTGCCCACGTATATCTTTGGCCTACTCATTCCATGCCTTCAAAGTCTCAACACCACACAAATCTGTATGCATGTATATCAAAAGTATGTTTGTTTATATACTGAACATAGTTTGGCCTGCGTACAAAATCAGAGCAACCTATTGTGTGGATATATGCAGAGTAAACATGATAGATTCCCCCATGTTCAACACACAACGTTTAATATTGTCCCATCCCTTTAAGTTGAGCTTGTATACATTGATGGAATTTTCATGTGTACTTAAAAAGTCAAGACATCATTGGATGGACAGTTTTCTGAAATAAACTGAATGCTTATCATATTGCAATTTAATAGCCGACGACACAGGCCTCTGCCTCATGGCCCAGGAAATACGAGATTTGCTCATCTTTTTAAATCCACAACAACTAAAAAAGAGAGATCTTTGACATAACAACAACTGATGTGAATACTAAATTAACCATTTTGTTACACTTAAATGCCTTCGCTGTTTCACATCTTCTTTTATATAATTTATTTGTCATTCGTGTAATAATTAGTAAAGCAAGTCATATTGTTATCGAATTGTACTCTCAACTTCCCGTCTACAATTTATGAGTCATCACCATATGGATGTCTATCTTTCACGATCGGAAATGGAAATAAAATTGTATGAGATTGAATAACAGATTCACCCTGAATTCGTTTGTTACTACCAAATTTAAGAATGTATTATTGTACTCGTTGCATTTATTGTTACATCATGTTGTAGAAAGTTGTAGTGTAACATAATAAATCAAATGTAGGTGGCAAGTAAATAAGGGTGGCTTAGCTGTAGTTTGCTCATAACCAGATATACAAGTATTTACTGGACCAGTTGTTTGGGAGGAGAGGCACGGATTCCCCAGTAGCTCAGTTGGTAGAGCACTCGAAGCTTAATCAAGAGGTCCCGGGTTCATCTCCTGGCTGAGGAATCAGATTTTTTCCTCCTAGGTGACAACATGAAAAAGACTGTCAGAGGTTTATTATAATTTCACAATTATATACAAGCAGTCTAGATGAACCTTATTCACTGAAGATGAACTCTTCTACCACAGGTCGCACAAGTTATCAAATCTGCAGGTTTGGGTGCAAACATATACTTAAGGCCACTGGATGGCGGCTGTTGTTGTTTGGGAGGAGAGGCACGGATTCCTTGGTAGCTCAGATGGTAGAGCACTCGAAGCTTAATCGAGAGGTCCCGGGTTTGTTTCCCGGCTGAGGAGTCAGATTTTTTTTCCTCCTAGGCGACAACATGAAAAAGACTGTCAGAGGTTTATTATAATTTCACTATTTACTGGAATGTTGTTTATGGTTTAACTTTCATGCCCCCAAATTCAAAAGGGGAATTCAACCCAGCATCTTGATTACATGACTAGGTTACAACATTTTGAAGCGACATCTATTGCAAACCATTGTGGATCATGCACTAAAGTGAAATAGGACTTTTAGTACAGCTTTTTAAAGCATTAAAAAGTATTCCTATTGTTGCCATTGTCCAACGTTGCAGACACAAGGAATTCAATTACGAAAAGGAAGTATTCAACTTTCAAAATTCAACTTTCAAGGAAGGCGGGGTCCAAAATATTATCCGACAATCAACAGTGGTGGGCTTGTTATAAGGTGAGCAAGAAGTATCATATAAACCTCACAGTATAAACTCAGAAGTCTTACCTGTATGTCAATCCAGAATATGTACGGTTCTTCAGGTTTTGTTCCATGTGAATAGTAAATGAAGTAATCTTTGCGAAGATGTCTCACCGGAGTACTGGTTGGCATAGGTCTGTGGTTACCTATGGACCAATTGACAAGATTTGCTCCAGGATGAACCATTATGTAGATGTTGCTGTGTACTGGACCTACAATGACGAGAGACGAGTTAAAATTACACCTTTAATGATTCTCTTTTCTGTTGTTGCAGGTTATTCAACAAAATGTTATACTATTAAGATTGTTAGAATTTATTTAAAATGTTCATGTCATACCATCCAGACTGAATGTGAGTCTTTCTATGTCGGATTCAATCCACGTTCTATTTACTAATGCTAACTGTGGTCGCGGTTGGGGACTAGGCTCCACACCGTCCATGAAGTATACATGCCTAAAAAGAATTGAAAACTCCGCCCTTAATGTGCTGTTCGATTTACTTTTGTATGCACGTGCTTAAAAATGTATAAAATATGCGGACAATTGAATAAAACTTACTTCAGTATCATTATCATGGGGAAGTAATATGGAAATCCACAGTAAGGTGCATATTCACATTCCATCTTCTTTGCGAGCTTCAAGGAAGGCACTACATGTTTCACGGAATGCATACCGTAATAATCAAATGGTAAGTGGTAAATGCCAGAATCCTGTTTGATGATATTTCCATTTACATCATGAAACCTTCTTGACAGATGCTGCATGAAAAGTAAAGAAAATAGTACTGACATACCAATCTACATAGCAATTACGATCATCATTAGCTTGCAAAAAAAAAAACAAACTGCTGTAACTTAAATTATGCGATATTACTAACATGAATGATTATGCGATATTACTAACATGAATGATGTGTCTTTGTTTTGTGGGTGAAACGGGATGATTTTTATATGGAAAGCCGATGGGAGTAAGTAAAGCCAGAACAATTCCAGCTGCTGTAACTGTCGCAAGACTTCTGAGCACCAACTTCATGCTTGAGAAATCCGTCACATAAACCAGTCCAAGCTGTTAAAATAAATATATATTCTCAAGTATAACCCGATCCAAGCAAAATAAAACTGAATATTGCACAAGATATTTTTGCCATAAATGTACATAGCCACAAATAAAGTTGTCGAAAAATAGATTAAAGAAGTATTTTGACCAAAAAGAAATGAATCCTCAAAATGTAGACCTTAGTGCGGCTGAACTAATGAAGAAAATAAATATTACAGAATCACGTTTTTAATTTATATTCTTCATCTTTATTTCATTCTATCCCTTCCACAACATAATTTTTTCATAACTGTGCGATTTTTCACTTGAAAATATGGCAATTTGTACTGCAAAATGACATCTCTTACCTGGTAACCAAACAGCAAAATAACACCTAAGGTACAGACCACTGAAAGGAAGATATCTGGATGCAGTGCCGTTCCAACTCTCCCCATTAAAGGCACAAACATATCAAAGAATGTATAACTTGAGTACAATGACAGTAAAACAGGTGGAAATATACCAGCTAAATGAATGCAGAGAAGCAAGAGTATGTTTTCTGAAAACAAAAAAGAAAAAAAAACACCATTGAATAACTTTTAAATGGCATAAAATAATAATTCCAGTCCTCCAGCGGGTTTGAGCAAAAAGAAACACGAGAAAAAAAATGCCCCTTTCTGGGAAAAAAAACACAATTTCAGCAAAAAAAAGCACTTTTTGGCATTATATCTTTTCTTAAAAGGGTATTTTGTTTACCTCTTTTACACAAAATATCCCCTTTCAACGTGTTTAAAACTATTAACTACTTATTCTTATTCTTTAATATTTCAAAAATGTCCTATTTTACAAAACAGCAAACACCTTTAATGATCATAATTTCACAT
>CBDHDL010000004.1:0-3071 GCA_965261435.1 Candidatus Poribacteria bacterium | reverse complement strand
GCCTTGCCACCACTAGGCTTTGCTTGTTGATCTTAATGGTTGATCTAAAAGCTGACTTGGCCTTGACCGTGCTGGGATAGAGGCTTGACGCCTACTCAAACCCATGGACACGATTGTTTCATTGTGTGAAGTCATTAACGGCTACCTTCTTGACGACCGCCACCATCCGATCCGTCTTGAGCCTGGAGGCCAAAGCCTTTGCTTACGCGCCAAACTACCATCAAAAGAATCTGGTGGAAAACCATCAATGCAAACTGGATGGCAAGAGAAATACAAGTAAAACTTATCACTGATTCTTTGGAGAGATTATGATTCTAATTATCATAGTGCAGAAACTATTGAAAAGTCACTGGAGCAATTCTCACTGGAGCAATTCAAGGAATTATTTTTCAATGAACCTAAAAGAAAAATAAATCTCAATGCCACTACTTCCATATGGAAAGGTGCTTGTCGTCCATATGTAAATCGACTGAAAGAGATTCAACAAAAACATCAACTCCCATTAAACGTAGAATTATTCTTGATGATTCTTGAAAGTAAAGCAAGAGAACATCATTTTACCTGAAAATTGGTCTGAATTATCTGGTGGGTATCAGTCATTAGAAAAAGAAAAATTAACTTATCCATCTGATGAAGAAATAGTAGACTTATACAACAAGATATCTAATGATAAATGGAAATGGGTCTTTGGAATGCTTGCTACTTATGGTTTAAGAACCCATGAAGTTTTCTTTTGTGGTGCTGAGGATTTATTAAATGAATCCAATGAAAACAATACTGTTTAAGTTTTCTCTGAAACAAAAACTGGATCAAGAACTGCATATCCCTTGAAAAAAGAATGGGTAGAATTGTTTAATCTAAAGAATATTCAGAAGCTTAACATTGATACCAATTTAGAAAATCTGAATCGGTCAATGAGTTATGTTAGTAGTAATGTTTCAAGAAAGTTTCTTCAATATGAACTATGATTTATCCCCTATAGTCTTAGACACGCATGGGCAATTCGTAGTATTCATAATCAGATTCCTACAAGTGCAGCAGCAAGAATGATGGGCCATAGCGTTTCCAAGCATACGGACACCTATCATTTTTACATGAACAAACAAGACTTGGATAGGGTTTATTCTCAAGTTAATTAGAAATTACTTCCAAACAAAATCAAGCCCTGGAATACCTTTAATTTGGCGCTCCAGGGCTTTTTAATGATTATATGTAGAATGACTCTTGAAGATATTAGAAACTGTTAGAAGGGATTATATGAGCAGTTTAAGAAGACTTGCTTGGGTCTTAATGTTACTCCTGTTTATCAGCAACAAACACTCCTACTATAGTATTATTATTTCCATCATCGGAATAAATCTTAAATCCGTTTAGCTCTACTTCCCCAGCAATTTGGGAAGGATAGCTTTCTGGAGTTGATCCTTGTGCTTGTATTCCATCAGGAGATAATACCATTCTAACTTTTCTTGTGTGCCCTTCACTGTGCATATTGTTAGTCGGATTACCTCTTTTTTCCTTTACTCTCGGTCTATCAATTCCATCTTCAATAGTGTAAATTCCAAAGTTAAGTTTAGCAGAGATTCTACTATCATCGTAACCGTCTGCATCTATATCTATACCTCCTACTCCGGTATTTAATTTAATAGGTCCGCCGTTTATAGCTATTCCAAATGGGTATCCCTCTTGTGTTTCTATTCCTATATCAAGATCTGTTGCTATGGTTCCAGTTAGTAACATTTCAGTATCAGCAAATTGTAGACCTAAATCAACATCTCCTGTTAATTCTCCAGTTTCTCCTTCATAGATATAAATTCCCTTGAATCCATCTTCCCTTTTATATCTAATAAGACTACTACTAAGACTATTACCACTACCAGTTGTATGGGATGTATAATCACTTGCTGCTCTTCCTGGATTAAACTTTGTTGTCTGTTCAAGAAATACTATCCTATTGTCAAGAAAGTTCTCACTGGCCCATAATCCGTAAGAAAACATGCCTATGTTCCCTTCTGATGCTTTTATTCTTGTAATTGTAGATTGAGACAAATCGCTTCCAAATGTTCCTGTCAATCTGTTACCGTCTCCTGATTCATAATTAGTAGTCCCGGCAGCTTTTTGGCGGAAACCTGTAACTTCAACTTTACCTTCAATAGTACTTAGTAAGCCGTCATTGGAACCGTCATTGGAAAATATGGCTTCAATGGTTCCTGTTCCACTATCTGTTCTATTAAGACGGTTAGATTTATTATCAAAGTAAAATCCGAACTTCGGATCTTGTACTGTAAAGGTACCTGTTTCAGTATCTACTGTAGCATCAACTAATAACCCATTAAAAGTAAGATAATTAGAAGCACTACTCTTACTGCCACTGCCTTTGTAAAACCTAATATCGTCTCCTAGAAATCCGCTGATTTTGGCGTTAGTTCCATCAAAAATAAAGGTAAGTTGCACGTCAGAGCTAAATTGCCCTGAGACTCCTTTATAAACATATCTTCCTACAAAACCATTTCTTCTTGTATAGGTGGCAGTTATAGTTTTATTCTCTAGTAGAGTTGAAAAATCAAGAGTTGAAAAATCAGTGGATGGTGGTGGATTATTGTTAGGTGGTGGATTGTTAGGTAGATTAACTGACTGGCTTACTGGTGGATTGTTAGGTAGATTAACTGACTGGCTTACTGGTGGATTATTAGGTGGATTATTAGGTGGATTATTAGGTGGATTATTAGGTGGATTATCTGGTGGATTATTAGGTGGATTATCTGGTGGATTATTATCTGGTGGATTATTATCTGGTGGATTATTATCTGGTGGATTATCTAGTGGATTATTATCTAGTGGATTATTATCTAGTGGATTATTATCTAGTGGATTATTATCTAGTGGATTATTATCTAGTGGATTATTATCTGGTGGATTATTAGTTTGTTCTTCATTGGTTTCTTCAACAGTTCTACCATCAATTCCGCCACCAGTTCCGACACCTAATCCATCATCATTATTACCTAGTCGATTATTATCGACACCTACACTTGAAGACCCGCCACCACAAGCAGCAAGAAGAACAGAAGCAG
>CBDHDL010000003.1:0-15139 GCA_965261435.1 Candidatus Poribacteria bacterium | reverse complement strand
ATCCTTACTCCTTAGAGTTTGTACTGAAAACAAGGAAATAATATTACACAATATATATATTTTTCAAGTGTGGCTCACTTGGAAATTTTTGTTACTTTTTATGTGAAATTTATGACTGCATCTTGCAGTATGTCCAATTGTTCTGCCAATAGTCATAATTTCCATGTAAATACATTTATAACAATTTTTGGTTATATAATATAGGTAATATCAATATAAGTAATATCAATACACAGCACTACCATATAGTTATTCATTTTTAGAACTAAAGTATTTAAGTGTTTTGAACCATCTTTGTAATGACATTTGAATATATCTGGAGGTTCAATATGATAAACCATCTCAAATAGTGAGAATCCTGCAACCTTTGAAACTTGGATCCTCATTGCCTTTATGTTAGGCAATACAAACAATGGACAAATGGCCATTCTTTATCATTGTTAATGTCAATGTCTTATAGACATTATACAAAGATGTTCTACCATGGAGGAAAATATTAGGTACTTTTGGTACATTACAGTTTGCAGCATCAAAGTTTAGTTTCTTTCAGTTAAAAATTTTGTCTACTGATGTATTGTCATCAGTAGATTTTTTCTGCTAGTGCTGCAATCTGATGTTCCTTTTGATCAAATGAATATGTTACTGAACTATTAATTTCAGCTTTAACATATTGTGATGTATCACTAAGTTTCAACCAGATACCAGACCCATCCATGGATTTACCTTTTAGACAATAATAGATATCATAAAACAAATTTCCTGTACAAGAATTAGGAGAATTAAGTGATAGATTCCCCTCTACTATCTGACTCTGCCTATCAGATATAGTGGTAGTAATGTGTGTACCAGGTTCCCCATCTGGCTTACCTGACCTCAACTGGTCACTTTGTGGATGGCCAGAGATGGCTGTTTCCTTTACAGCTCTCCTGTGTACATCTGATTGGTCTTCAACAATATCAAACTGAGCGAACCTTCTTTGTCTTTGCTCGGATGCTCACCCAAATTATATGAGCGAACCTTCTTTGCAGATTTACGCACGCAGAGCTTTAGGGGAATACAGGTGCGCGACAAGTAGGGTTAGCCATACAATTAAAAGTTAATGCAGAAGTATCGGCTTGCGTGCAGTAAGGCTGTGTCACGGTATGACGAGAGCGACGCGTCGTACATGTCCTTGGGGAGGCTACGACTGCCCTTACTGTACTCAGTACTTCTATAAATGTTTATATTCGGCATGTGCGAGATTCAATGTTCATGAGAGGGACCCAGAGTCTTTGACGGAGGGTCTTACGATTCTCACAGGAGATGAAAGTCACTTACGAGCACGGATCCAAAGGTTTACAATAAGTTAGAATAACTTCAGTACTTACTTTGGAAATGTCCGTTATTTATTGTTCCTCCAAATGTGCACAAAATATACACAAAGCGGGTGCACCAGTCCTTGGTGCACAATACATCAATGCACAAATATACCGGGTGTAGAATTAGTTACGGATTCTACACAGGAACTACGAATTAATAATATATACAAGTTCATAGTTCAATAATAAGTAAGTAATAACAATATAATGAATAACAAAATAATAATCTTAAGCAATAACATGAATTAACTAACTAACTTAGAGCCTAACGCTCCTAGGGTTTAAGTACGCATGAGTACAATAGGTGAAGGAGCGCATCCAATGCAATTGGTTGAGTAGCTAGAGGCGGTGCCATGCAGTCAGATGATTGGGCGGCACTTAGGGTGTCGCACAGGCATCTGCTTCTGGCGGGAAACATACCACAATAGGAGGGCAGCTGATTGGGGGACACTGTGGGTGTCACTCAGTCTAGCTGTTATCAGCAAAAGGCTGATCTCGGGGTTTTATTAAGAGTGGCCTCTAGCGGGGGCGCTTGGTACTAGCCATAATTTGGTAGCTCGTACAGCGATCACAACATGCGTTGATTGTGTTCCTTCAAGACCATGTCTTACAAGACCCTGTCTATCTAGATCTAAGGTCAAATGTATGGGTGTACTGGCATCGGCGGTCGACGAGATTGACGAGTCGACGACGTAGCGCTGGGGTGCCGTACATTCCTTACAGAACCTTTGTCTTTCAAGACCTTATCCTGTAGACAATTACATAGTGGGCATAGTTGGCAGTTGCCGGCGGCGACTAGTCAACCATGTCACTTCTCTCAAGACCATTGGTCCTTTTAAGAGCTTTACTCCTTGAGAGTAGCAGTCGGCGGTCGCCTAGGGTGACTCGTCGACGGAGTCTTGGACTGAGGTACCACTTGAACAGGGACCGTCCTAATTATGAGAAATAGGTCTGTTCATTCCTCCCTTTGCCGTTTTAAAACCGAAAGTAGAGAGGTTTTAACATTTTTAGCAGTGGTATGTCAGTTCAAGACATTACATGTATAAAATAAAGCCAACTTTCCTCAAAACGTGGACACGCAGGTCCAACTTTGTTTGCAGGAAGTTAACATGACAAATGACATGTAGTAAAAATTACAAAGTGATACACAGTTTTTAAAATAACCTTATGGAGTGGCACTATTATGCCGACAGGTTTACTGTGCGAACCATTTGTAGTTAAAAAAAAAAATTTATGCGATTTTTGTGTCTAATTAACTGTTAGCTACATATTTTATGTAACGAATGTCAATTTCTTGTGGCGCTTAGGGAGCCTACAAGTACAAAAATCCTTCATTCACATTTCTGGGTGTGTCCAATGTACAGCTGCATCTGCTGGCCTGTGGTCAGTAGGTCCATAGACTCGTCTGATCAACATGTGACTGGTCGTATGCGGCGACACTGTATCACGGGGCAAACTGGAACAGTACACCTTTGAAATAAACTAAACACATGGTTTTAGCAAATGAATGGTAATGTGAGCCTTAGCTGTCAGCTTCGCTAATACAGTTTTAAGGTTCACGGGCAGACTTGAATGGAATTCACAACACAGGGCAATGTGCCTTACAAACGAGATAACCCTGTCACAGTGGTAACATTTATAAATGACCTAACATGTGGGGGCAAGGTGCCGTTTGTATAAGGGAATTTGAAGAATTTTCAAACTGTGTGCAAATGATTCAGTCCAATGCTGACATGTGTCAGGCTTGACAAAAGAGAAAAAAAAATTTCGTGACCTTATATGTCACGGGCTGTTACCGGAGTAAGAGCCAAATTTTAGATTTTTGATAACATATAAACACAATTACATAGAGATACACAGGGTCCATTACTTGGTGGCTACAAGAATGTGTGACGGGGGCGACTAGTCATCCGCGTCCTATTCTGAAAATAGAAGTATATTAGGTAGAAATAAGAAAATTGCCAAGGGAGGCTGAATTTGGGAGATTTGTCTAAACATGAGATAGTGTGATAGTGCAAAGTGTCCATAATTGGATAGGAGTGCAGATTTTTCCTGAAATGTGTGAAACATTACAATGCGAATGGTCTAGCACAGTTCGAATACTTTTCTGCAAAGAGAAAATAATCTATGAATTCAGCTTTCCAGCTTTCTCGTGTCCAGGATGTTATCATTCTTTTCTAAGTTGAGTCATCTCAGGATACGGTACTGTGCTGTAGGACTAAGAACACAAATTAGACAAATTTCAAATTGGGAATTAAGATCCTGAAAAAGATTTTTAATTAGAAATAATGCCATCAGGTAGTTGGGCTGTGTCTCAGAATTACACAGAAAAAGGTATGCAGTGCGATATATTACTGCAAAAGAAAAAATACTAACATTAATTAAAACATAGATATAATGAAAATGTGTGCACAAAGTGTGACAGCGGGGAGCGGTTTATCAGCTTCATGCAGTATGTGCGCGATTTCATCACACGGGGGTTTAGTGCGTGACGCGGCGACCTACATACAAAAGAAAAATGGATGCAAGTGCGGGCCACATGTACGTGCTTTCTGAACGGTTTTATAGCATTTTCTACGCCACACGGAGGTGCAGGTAGGCTTAAATTTTGTCACCAGTGATAAATAAAAATGTATAGAACAAGTGTATAGCAATTTTAGTGTGAATTTGACCGAAATTGTTGCACAAATGCCATTTTTAGTTTTCAGAAAAGCAGCACGTGGGTGCGGTGCTTTTGCAATACCACTGAGAACCATGAATTTTGACTGTGATGCTGATGCTGTAACCATTGGGCTACGAGGGAGTGCATGTACGCAATGAACAGTCAGAATTGCTACAGTACCGGTCTGAAGATCATGATACAGGTGGGTGCATCATAATTTCAGAAGCATGTACTGCACATTTGGTGTTGCTTGCCGGCGCATGACATATTAGGGTGTGTCATGGTGCGTCGGGGGCAATACCAATGTACAGGGGTGCTTTATCCAACTTTCTGACGTATTTGACGAGTCAGATGTGTTGGGGCGGCAATCCCGTACAGGAAAGAGCTTTGCAGTGACACGTTGATGCGACTAAGATGACTAGTCACTTGTGTCGGTGCAATGCTATTTTCTAGCAAAGAGCAGAGATTTCATGACAACTGCTGGTGAATTTTACCAGCTGTGTTGTGTCAGGAAAGCGGTGCTCGTAGAGAGAGATGCAGGACAAAGACTTTGTTCGTAAGAACGACTTGACAAAGTCAGAGTGCAGAGTAAAAGAAGGCGGTTAATTGGATTAACCGGAGAGAAAGAGAAGTGCAAGTAAAGTAGGGCCAGTAAGAGTGTAGAAGGGTGACATAACTTTAGCTTTTTGATTAAGGTGTTTTTTTTTTTTTTTTTTTTTGGTTCCTTTCGGAACTTTTATGATATTTTTATTTTGTTTTTGGCGGTGTAAATAGCCGCTTTTTTTTTGAAATGCGAAATAATTTAGAAGACATGTATTAAATGCCGAAGTGTTGAATTTAGAATTTATGTGGATTTGTTTGTAATTTTGGCAGGGTGATCGAAAGAATAAAATGTGCTGAAAGGATGAATTTGGAAGATGGACTTAGACCAGGAGGGGCGGATTGTAAAGGGATCCGGAGGGGTGTGAAGAGGAAAAAAAAAATACGGTGCACAGATATGAGTGTCACTTTTTCTTTGAAGTGTTGCCCTTCTGCTTTTTGCGTTTCAAGGGGCGGATTTTTGCCAACGTCTCATCCTCGTCACTGGAAGAACTATTGTCAGTGAGATCTTCAGTTTCATCATCGTCATCATCATCCGTCTTATCTTCACTAGATTCCTGCTGCTCTTGAATGCGCCTCTTCTGCTTTTTGAACTGAGAAGGCGTAGTTTTCAGGGACTTCTTTCTCGCTGCTTGCGATCCAGAGTCATATTTAACTCCTTTGATGCATTCACGGAACTTCTTTTCAGGAACATCATAAACGTATTCGGCACTTTTCTTGATGGAAACTTTCAATCCATACTCCAGTTTGAAGTAATAAGCACCAACAGCTGCCAAGATTTTCACTGGGACAGGCAGATGTATTGCCTGTGCCGGTTCAGGGACACTGTTCATAATTGAGCGTTTCTCGACTGGATCGACGCGTCGACGGGGTCCTTTCATACGGATCACTGGCTGGATCATAGAGTACATCAGCATTTTGAGTGGTCCTGCAGGAAGGGTTTGCGACAGCTTCTTGCAGATCTTCATACCTTTAGCTGCTTCTTCATAAGAGTTCTGCATGTGTTCATACGCCGAGGAAATTTGATCACGTACCTCTTCAGTCAGTTTACCGGCTGGAAAAGCATCGTAGATGTCATCGTAATCAGGTCTTTTTGTAGGATCTGGAAAATCCTCATCAAGCTCACTATCAGAAGTGCTAGCGGGTTGAAGAAACTTGCAGAGAGGGTCTCTGATTGTGTTTATTATTTGCGGCACCACAGTATCAGCTGTCCTTGAGTTCAGGTCTGCGATCTGTGGCTCTATGATGCTTTTAATGTCAGCCAAATATTCATCATAGACCTTAACTGATGGGTGAGTTTTCATCGCACCAATCAATGCTTTTGCACAAGTTGTGAGACTCCTCCAATAGTTCTTCGACTCGATACACGCTGTGCTACGTGCAGGTGCTGCAGCCATGTCGCTGGCCGACTAAAAGAAACGGGAGATGCAAAAGGACAAAAAAAAGGGGGGGAAGAAAAGTGACAAAAATTTGGAGAGCCGAAAGAGAGAATTTTGAAACCACGTTTTCCAGAACATGAAATTTAAACACCGAATGAAGATTTTGCCCTGCAGTTGCGGCTTTTATACCAAGTAGCTTCAGATCCAGGGTCGAAGCTGTAAAATTTGCAGTGGCGTCTAACGTCGTCATGACAAATTTTCAGACTGGAAATGAGCTTTTGCCAGTTGCATGGGTTACTTCTGGTGCCATAATTCTGAAATTTAACGTGCAAGATTAGTACATATAAGGGTATTATATGCAGGAGGATCCAGGTGATCCATGACGTAATCGACTGGTCGATGACGTCAGAATGAATTAAGCAAATACATATATGTTAGTGTTTATGCTATAAAAACTTCACGGCGACACTGTCAACCTGAAAGGGTGATCTACTGTGTGACCTCCTTTCGGGACCGCTCATTGGTCAGTTAAGGGGTTAATTGTGATTGCACCCTTTTGTTTAACTCTGACCGCTAATTGGTTAATCCCAGGGTTGCTGGAAGCCGAAAAAGTTAATGAGTGCATCTAGGCACCTATAGTAGAGATATCGGTCCAGGGTATTAGTAGATTGCTGCAAAAATTGAATGCAGCAGTGCACGAAATATTCTGGATCGGCATCTATGACGTCACAGTGTTCAACTTGCGTTTAGCCTCATTTGACGAGTTGACAGCGGATCTGAAAAATTCAAAGTGCATTAGACTCTCGAGAGGTAGGGCTGTTCACGTAGTTTTGATGTCTGCGTAATGACGTCATGATGTACCAAACTTGCGTTCGGCATATCTCAGCTACTATTAAAGCTAGAAACTAAAAAGTTATATATCCTAGATCTGTGTGACTTGAACTTTATCGTCCGACTAGAACGAGGCTGGTGTCACGTGATCTCTGGAAACTAGCTAAAAACTGAAAAATTTGACAATTTAATTATATAGCGTAATGTATTAATATATAAGTAAAGCATTTCTGCAATAAAATTTGTAAATAATTATTTATCCGCGAAATTACGGTCAAAAATCTGAAATTATAGATAGAAACTTCATTAATTGTGATTGTTTTGACCATAGTGTTGTGTGTTCTCAGCAAATACGTGTCTTTGTTGATTTAGGTAACATCAACTACCATGTCCAAGCTTCTGCTTTGTGGGCGTGGCTGACGACATATCTGTGATACTGAAACGTAACTTAGTGCAAAATATATCCTTTTTAACTTGTTCATACCTGTAATATTCAGAATAAAAAAAAATATGTTTTATTTAATTAATTGTTTTAGTAAATGTATTTATAAAAATTGAATGCACCGATGTGCAATCCCTTGTGTACATGCTGTTGTACACGCATTTCTTCTCCACCTAGGGAAAAGAAGTAATTTAAGGTTAACTACTAGAATACGGAAACTAACTTCCTTTCAAGACCATATACCGATGTAATGGGTGACGTATTCGACTAGTCGAATTAATTTTTCACCACAGTGCGGTTAGGGCTTGAACCTAGACTAAAATAATATAAAAGAAGCTCATGCTACGCACGGACACATGACTGGATCGACGGGTCGATTTGGTCAGCATCTGCAACGTAGAGCTAGAGTTTTATGTACATTTTTACAAGGGTTGGTCCGATATTGCAAGGGGTGCCATGATGTCGACGGAGTTGACTCTCTGGCGGAAGCCTTGCTTCAACTTCTCGGTGATGGACCAAAACCAAGAAGGGGTTGTCTGGATATTTTCAGACTTACCTGTTGTCATCTCAGCCTTAGTTTCGTGAGCATCGGTAAGGTTTGCTTGATAAATATCAACACTTACCTCAGAAACGTCAGTTTCTTGAGCTGGAAACTGTGTAGGAATTGTCCATTCCAGGTCTTCCACATGTTTGGGGTCCAGCCTAAGCTTTGCTGGCCTACCAAATTTTGTGTAGTCGGGGACATTGTTAATGATGACGTCTGGCATTGATGTCTTTTTGACATCAGTAATGTGTACTTGTCTTAAGTGACCTTTTTGATTTTTTACTTCCAGTTGGTTCTTACCTAGTAACCTGACTATGCGGAAACTATCCTGGTATTTTTCCTGGAAGGCCTTGGAAGTGTGATTTCTCACTAGAACCAAGTCTCCAACCTTAAACTCATGGGGTTTAACTGGTTTGAAATTTTGGTTGCGCTTACCTGAGGCGTATTTGATCTGTGTTGTAGTCATCTGCAGCAAGTTTTGCAGTGCTTCCAGATCTGGGATACCTTGGTCTGTACCTAAATAACGTTTTACTTGTTCCAATAACTGGTTCAAGGGCATGTAGGGGTCTCTTCCAAACATGAGAAAGAATGGAGATTCCATTGCTGTAACGTTGGGTACGAAATTGTACGCTGCTGTTGCCAAATCAGTGAACTCATCCCATTCCATGTTGTTCACTATGTGCTTAGCAATACAACTTTTAAGGTATCGATGAAATCCTTCAATCTTGCCGTTAGATTGAGGTCTGTAGGGGGGTGTGTAAATTTTATACTCCACTCCTAACTTCTTTGCCACATCTTCAAAAAGCTTGTTTTTGAATTCAGTGCCATTATCCGATAGGATTTTTTCACTTCCACCGAACTTACTGTAGACATGCCGCATGTAAGCTTGTACGACTTCTTCGGCTGTCTTTGTCTTCAGTGGGATGCAAAATACGTAACTAGTGTGCATGCAAATAACAGTTAAAGCATACCTGTGTCCTTGTCGAGACGGGGGGTGGAATTCACCAACCAAGTCCATGGAGATAAACTGCATAGGCTGTCTTGCTCCTTTGAAATGGGTTTGCTCGAACTTGACCTTTGCTATGTTATGTTTAGCACAAAGTTGACATTTTTTACAGTGTTTATGTATGTCTTTTTTCATACCTACCCAAAAATATAGACGTTTGACGGATGCATACGTCCTTGGGAATCCATTGTGTCCATTGTAGTCGTGTGCTGTGAGGAGTACATGATCTACTAAACATCTAGGGATTACTATAGGTTTGAATTCATTACCTGTGGGTTCTACAAGTCTTCTCCTCAGGATACCATCTTCAATAATGTAAACATTATTGTAGTCGGCAGAGTTCTGCATCCTTTCAATAATGGATTTAATTTTTTTGTCCTGACGTTGAAGGGATCTGATTTTATCAGCTTTCAACGGGAGTTGTAGTTCCACTGTTTGATGAAGGGTGTCGGGGTCAGGTTTTATTTCAAGACCTTCGACAATAACTTCACTGACTTCCACGGGGGGTAGTTCCTCGAGAAAGTTGTGTCCAAATTCTTGACCAGGTTTTTCAGCTGGTAACTCAACATCGGGGTTAAGTTGTATCAATCTGCTCAGTGTATCTGCCAGGGTGTTTTTAATTCCTTGGATGTACTGAAATTGTAGATTGAATGATTCTAGTTCTACTGCCCAATTGTCAACTTTTTTGTTGTTTGTAGATTGGTGTAGAAATTTCTTCAGCGGAAGATGATCACTTCTTATGAGTACGTCTGCACTTGTAAGGTAGAAACTGAGTTTCCTAACTGACAAATAGATAGCATAAGCTTCCTTTGTTAGGGCTGCCCAATTGAGCTGGCTACCTCTGAACAAACCACTCACGTAAGCGATAGGGTGATGTACAATCTTAGATTGTTCCTTTGTGGACGAGGTCGACGAGTCGACTTCTTCATACGGTTGTGTGAGTACTCCTGCCCATCCATACTTACTTGCATCCGTAAATAGTACGTATTTCCTATTAGGGTCCGGATATTTGAGTATGGGAGGATCACATAGTGCATCCTTCAGCATTTGGAATACTGCTTCACATTCCTTCGTCCAAATGAAGAGTTCATCCTTACGGGTCAATTTAGTAAGGGGTCTTGAAAGATCAGAAAACCGAGGGACGAATTTCCTGTAGTAGCCTGCGAGTCCTAAGAATTGCTTGATTTCTCTCACATTCTTTGGTGCTGGCATGTTCCTGATGCTTTCAAGTTTTTCCGGTAGAGGTTGAATTCCTTCTTCCGAAATGAGATGTCCCAGGTAGTGTATTTGTCTCTTCATGAAGTCGCATTTGGAACTCTTTAGCTTCAGGCCGGCTGCTTTTAATCTCTGGAAAATAATCCTGAGGTGCTCCAGATGTTCCTCTTCGCTCTTGCTGAAGATGATGATGTCATCTAAGTAAGCCATTGCGAATTTGTGGAGTCCTTTCAAGACCTTGCTGATGAGGGCTTGAAAATAAGCAGGGGCTTGTGCTAGTCCAAACGGAACCATGTTGAACTCATACTTACCAAACGGGGTTACAAATGCTGTTTTTGCTCTTGAACTCTTACCAAGTTCAATATGATAGTATCCACTTCTCAAATCGAGTGTAGTGAATACCTTAGCTCCTTTCAACTGAGCGTACAGTTGATCAATATTCGGCAGGGGGTGAAGGGTGAGGTTTCCTTTAGCCTTACTGTCCGCTTTGACCACTGTAGGTTGAAGGGCATTGATTGCACGGAAATCAATGCACATCCGACGTCTAGGTGCCTCTCCCGGAGCTGACTTCTTGGGGACGACAACCACTGGACTGGCCCATGGTGAAACACTCCTTGTGATGACTCCTGCTCTCTCCAAGCTTTCAATTTCCTGCTGTACCCACTCGTAGTGTTTGAGCGGTAGTGTGTAGGGTTTCTTGGCTGAGGGTGGGCTGTCACCGGTGTCAATGTCCATGGTAATGAGGTTAGTTCTGCCGATGTCCTCGTTGTGCTCGGAGAACACTTCTGGGAAATCCTTGCAGAGATCCTCAAAACGCTGCTTAGTCTCTGGTGTCGCATCATGATCCTTCAGCTCAACTTTTCTGTGAAACTTCACTTCAGCTGGTGAACAGATCATATCAGACTCAGGCGGGACACGTAGATGAGGTCGACTAGGTAGATGATTTCTGTACTGTATAGCTTCTTGTGCTTCCTCAAAAGTTTCTGCAATCTCGAAACAGTCCATTTCAGGTTCCTCGTCGTCCAGATAAGCGACGACGGTGTCCTTTGGTATGTACACGTGTTCATGTACACTGAGATTGTAGATGACATAGGGTAATTTGACTAACCTGTCTTTTGACGGTCTTGACGCGTCCATGTCGTCAGAAACGAGGGTTTTGGCACGAATAGCTGTCTCTAGGGGGCCACTGGACGGTGATTTTGCCTCCATAGGGGAACTTTTAGGGTCTTGAAATGAGTCATTTCTTACCTTTTGAGTTCCTGGAACCTCATGTGCTGGGTCGGCGGTCGACGTGGTCGACTCGTCGCTACTGGCACGGTGTGGGTCCATGTAATATGTATCAGTCCATGCTGAAGGGTTACCTCTCCTGAAGGCTTCGTCAGGTTTGATGCTGATCGGTCCTTCGGGTTTTTTACAGTAGAGGTGCGTTACTGCGTAGTGCCTAGGGGGTATCCTGACACTTTTTCTTAGGGGCAAATACTTACTAGCTTCAGGTTCTTCCACTTCAATGATGAACTTACCTCTAGCTTTCAAGATCTTTGTCCCATTGTCAGTCCATCTGCAACTTGTACGGTTGCGGATTGCGAAATCCTGACCTAAGATTAACTTTCTTGTTTGTTTACGACACACTATAAATTGTTGAGTGAATGAATGACCATTGATCTGAAAATCAAAAGTAGTGTATCCAAGGGCTCCCATATCAGTACCTGATGCGGTGCATACTCTTGGAGGTGCTTTGTCATCCAGATCTAGATCTAAAGAGAAAAATGTGTCATAATTCATGCAGCTACGGGCTGCGCCTGTATCATACAAGGTATTTATTTGTACTTCAGGTGTCACGTTGACGGGAAACGTTGTTCCGGTGCGTTTACCTAAAGAGATAACACAAATTCTATTAAGGGCATTACTACTGCTACGGCTACTATCTATATCTACAAAATAAGAATCAGGGGTGTAGGCGGAAGGTAGTCATTGCGGCTCCACCATTTTTTCTGCTGGAGGCTCTCCGGGCTGTTGAGGTCCGAATGTCTGCTCCAGTGCTTCAATAAGGTGGTCTTCCTGGACTCCTAATTCTGTGGCGTATTGTTCCACGGAAATATTGCCAACTTGTGTAGATGTAGTTTTCTGACTAGGTCGACTAGTCGAACCTGCTGCCGTATTAGTAGGCTGCGCATTAGATGTGTGCTGAGGTTTAGTAGAGTTGTGCGGTTGTTTCCACTGGTGAGGGTACTTTGCATTGTCCTGTACTCTCTTGAGGGATTTCGACAGCTCCACTAACATCTCTAGTGCATTTTCTGAAGGTAGTACGATACCACAGTCCAATCGAGGTAATACAGACGAACTTTGACCTTGACTTTGGGGTCCTTTCGTATCATGAGGTTTGTAGCTGTTATTTTGCTTGTGTCCCTGCTGATACGTAGGTTTGAAGCCTTGGTGCTGGTAGTTCTTGTTGTAGTTCCCTTGATAAGACTTCTGACCATACTGATTGTAATGTTTCTTCTGAAACTGCGGACGGGTTCCTTGATAGTTTTGTTGATAACCTTGACCTTGTGTTTGAGCTCTCGTCTGGACTTCTTCTGTTGCGAACTCCTCCTGTACTTGGGGCTCTTCGTAACATGTCTCCATAACGTTGAACGTACACATGGGCTGGGTGACCTGGTGTTCTCGTTCGAATACCAGTGTCATATCAAAAGCTTCTCTTAAGGAACGGGGTCCGTATTGAGAGTTCATCTTCTTCAGCAACTTCTTCTGTAGGGGGGGTATTAGAGTGCCTGCGAAGAACATCATTTCACCATTCTGATTTTGATCATCTGCAGAAATTCTGTTAGCTCTTTTGTGGATAACTTCATATCTGGCGATGTACAGTCTGGCTTGTTCTCCAGGTCTCTGCTGCATGTCCCTCAGAACTTTAATTGCTTGGAAGGTAGTAGGTGCGTTAGAGAAACATCTCATAACTTCCTCTTTTAGGGCTTCATCATCCACGGTTTCAATGTTTGCTAGCATAGTCATCACGTCTCCATCTGCTCTGTTGAGTAGTTCAATACGTAGATCACGACCTGTTGTTTCGACGAGGCTTTCAATGCGGCTCAGCCAAACAGCGCAATCTTCCTTGTTGGTACCATCGAACTTTGGAACAGCTGCGAACAGTGCATCATACTTTCTCTGCTCCGTTGCGTTTGCTAATGCATTGAATGCATCGGCCTGCTGTTGCTGTGCGGATACCCAGGCTTGGTGGTGCTGTTGTTGGTTGTTAGCCATTGTTTGATTTGCCTGAGCTAACTGTATCATAGTTCTACTTAACTGAGACATGTGTGATTCCAATGAAGCAGTTGATGTAGTGGAGTGAGCTCCAGCGTTTGCATTAAAGTCAAACATACCAGGGGCGGATGTTGGTATGGAGTGGGCTGATCCTGCTCGAGACGAGGGCCTGCTTCCATCCATCCTTGATCCAGTAGTGTAAACAGGCGGTGCTTCCGAATGTGGCACACGCGATGACGAAGTCGACGCGGCGTTCCCATCCTGCTCCAGGGCTATGTTCTGGAGTCTGTCATTTATGCTGGGTACGGTTGTCGGCTCTGTCACGAGGGGTGTGTGTGTTGCGGCGGCGCGAGGTGGTTGTGGAGGAGGTGGCGGGGGCTGGAAGTTACCAGTTTGTGCAGATGACGAGGTCGACGCGGCGTCTGCGGCGGCCTTTTTTGCTTCTGCTGCCTTGGCTTTCTTCTCATCCTTGATCCTTTTCCTGCACTTCTCGGCAACATGTCCTAACTTTCCACAATGTGAGCACTTATTTTCCTCAGTTCTTTGTTCACAAAACTTAGAACTGTGGTCCTTCTGTTTACAATGTTTACATTGTACCTTTTTTCGACACTTTTCAGTTTTATGATTTTTCCTACCACATTTCCTACAGGGGTCGGAGGTTTTGTCCTGGGAATGTGATGAATTAGATGCGTTGTCCGTGTTGGGGGCAGTCTGTGGTGCAGCGAGCGGTGCAAGGGGTACTCTCGGCTGTGGTGCTGAGGGTTCCACGGGGGCTACAGTCGGCGGTGCTGGGACGTCAGTCCTGACCTGTGTAGTTATTGCAGAGCTAGCTGGGGTCACATTCTGTACCATACGGGGTGTTGCATCTGGAATAGGTGCTGTTGGTGTAGCAACAGCTCTCGCAGGTGTAGGGCGGTGGATAACATGTCCTTGGGTGGATTGTGTATCCAACAGCTGCATGCCTTGAGAATGGGTCACCTGAGAGGGGGGGTGGGTACCACCTGTAGAGGGAGGTCTCTGCACCGGTCTGAATCCTATTGTTGGTTCAGTACTCTCTCCTACAGTTGAAGTTTTCTGCTGTCCAGTCTCGGAAGGTGAAGACTTGTCGAGGGCTCTGAACGTGAATCTTCTTTGTAGTGGTGTCCTTTGCTGGGAGCTGGGTGTCCTGGGGGCTGTACGTGTTGACTGGGTCGACTCGTCGGCTCCGTCTGGATACATTTCAGCTCTTTCCATGATTCTCAAGATTTCTCCTACTTCTACTTTTGCGCGTGCAGTCAAGTAGTCTGTGCTATTTGTCTGCAATTGATTCTGAGTCGGCAGGATCTCCGGATATGGGGCAGGGGGTAGACCTAAAACTGATCTATGATAATTATCAGCGACTGCAACAGTCTCAATACGTCTGAAGCAATCCTTAACCTTCTCCATATCGGCATCACGATGAGTCAGAATCGGTCAACCGAGATGAGATCCTCATATGCTCTGAAAATTGAACTATAGTAATCAGTAGCATCGACGAAATCCAGGTGTATGCGATGTCTATCTTGACGAGAAAGCATTGACTTGGAGAAGTGTCTACTGACAGGTGCAGACTCTAACCATGTTGAGAATGCATCAGTAATCTGCTTCACCTCATCTTGTCTCGTGTTGATTCGACAGGCTCTATCAGCTGCATGCTCCTGTAAATCAATGTCTAAGGCAACTAGATCAAACGGTACAATTTGAGCTGTATAGGGGATCATAGAAAAGAAATTGTCATAAATAGCGTACAAAGCGTACGTCTCCTCTACGACCAGATACCAGTTGGTATCAAAGAATTCATTCAGGTAGGGGATTTGGATCCGAAC
>CBDHDL010000002.1:0-4430 GCA_965261435.1 Candidatus Poribacteria bacterium | reverse complement strand
ATCGTCATTCCCACTCTACAACTGACTTTCTCATGGTGAGACGGCAGCCCGCCGGAAGGCATTGCCCAATTTTTTGGGGGCTTATGTAGCACAGTGTGGAGACTGAGAAGCCTCTTCAGCACCAGCTTTTTCCCGAAAAGGGCAACAAAAACAGGAGTTCAGGAAATAAGACTCATCTGAGACTGGCCAAAACCAAAGCTCCGGATGGGCGCTTTGAGTTGTGACTGGCGTACGTCGTCCCTGGGAACGGGAGCTTCAGGTCTTACTTCATATTCCCAAAACCTAGTGTCCAAGAGGAGTTTGCAGGGTTTCGGCACTGTGCTACATAAGCCCCTAAGCCCCAATGACAGGATATGGAAATGCCGTTGATTGGTCAACAGAGTTGATGGTAAGTTGAGGGAAGCCTGTTTCCCAGGAATGTCCGAAACTTGCAACTGCCTCGACAGATGGGTCTCAAGCCACTCTGGATCAAGACTCCATCTACCAGCAGACCCATGGTGTCGGAAAACAAGATCCATGTGGGACGACATTTAAGGAGACGATGAATCAACTCAGCCTTGACAGTAGTACGATAAGTACAGAACTGAAATCCGGGATTTCAGGGATCAGCAGATCCTTTGCGCTTGACCAGATCAGCCTGTTCCCAGAGATTCGCTATATGGGTTCCAAGAGACGTCTCCTGCCTTGGATCCACGGCGTTCTGGAAGGCTTGGATTTTGAAACCGCTCTGGATCCGTTTAGCGGCAGTGGAGCGGTCGCATACCTCATGAAGGCAATGGGTCGGCAAACGGTCTCCAGTGACTTTCTCAATCTCTCTGCCACGCTGGGCAAAGCCCTCATCGAGAACAACGCGATGCATCTTGATGGCCCAGCAATACAATGTTTACTGGGCACCCCAGGGAACCCCACCAGTTTCATCGAGGACACATTCAAAGGAGTGTTCTTTAATCCTGAAGATTTACGTTTCCTTGACCACATGTCATGGAACATACGTCAGATGGAAAATCCCCACCAGCGTGCTTTGGCCATGGCTGTGCTGATACGCTCCTGTGCGAAACGTCAACCACGAGGTGTTTTTACAATTTCCGGGAACTTATCCAAGTATGATGATGGTCGTCGTGATCTCCAGCTTTCAATTGAAGAACACTTTTTTGAACAAGTCAGGATATTTAATGAAGCTGTCTTCTCCAATGATCGCCACAACAGGGCAGAGTGCGTAGACGTGTTCAAAGTCAGCACATCCGACGTTGACCTCGTCTATTTAGATCCTCCTTATGTACCTCGACATGATGACAACTGTTATGTCAAACGCTATCACTTTCTTGAAGGGCTATCATGCTACTGGCAAGGTCTGGATATCGATTACTCGACAAAGGTCCGGAAAATTCCCAAACGCTTTACGCCGTTTAGCTATCGACGACAAGCTGTCGATGCTTTCGAGCGCCTCTTCAAGATTTTTCAGACCAGTAAAATTGTTCTATCATATAGCTCAAATGGCTATCCTGACCTTCATCAACTCACTGAAATCTTGGCAAAAACAAAGAGAGATATTCAGGTTTTCAAGCGTGACCATACCTATCATTTTGGAAATCATTGCAACGTGAAGCGCGCCGCCGTTGAAGAGTATTTGATTGTGGGGCAGTGATGCAAATCGTTACTCAACAGCTTGACGAAATCATGGGGGCTTATATAGCAAAGTGCCAAAAACCTGCAAACCCCTCTTGAACACCAGGTCTTGGTAGTAAAAGCAAGCCCTGAGGCTGCCGTTCCCAGGGACAACGTACGCCGGTCACAACTCGAAACGTCCATCCAGGCTTTGGTTGTGTCCAGTCTCGGATGAGTGTTGTTTCCTGAGGTCCTGTCTTCGTTGATCCTGCCGGGGAAAAGCTGGTGCTGAAGAGGCTTCATCAGTCTCGGCACTGTGCTACATAAGCTCCAAGGTAAAGGGCAGGCATGGGGCTACTTATTGATCACTCAATATCTTCTTTCGTGTTAAGTGTCTATTGCCGACTCCTTATCACCCACAAAGACACCTTGGACCTGTAAGAAAAAACTTAACTTGGTTTGCACTGGATGAAGACCTTGCTAATTAAAATCTCTCCACTAATTCAGATCAAAACAAAGCTCTGGGGAGCCGATAAAAGCAATCCAGGGCTTTGTTTTGTTGGGGTAGTTTATAGACTTACTCAGGTCTTAATTTATGTTACTCCTGTTTATCAGCAACAAAGACACCTAGTATAGTATTATTATCTCCATCACTTTCTTTAATCTTAAATTGGTTTATTTCTATTTCTCCAGCAATTTGGGAAGGATAGGTTTCTGGAGTTGAGCCTTGTGCCTGTATTCCATCAGGAGATAATACCACTTTAACTTTTCTTGCTAGACCGTGATGATTTACAGTTGCTCTATCTACTAGGCCATTAATAGCTATATAATCCCCAAAGGCAAATTTAGCAGAAGTATTACTATCATCTAAACCGTCTGCATCTATATCTATAGCTCCTACTCCGATATTAGCATCAATGCGTCCGTTCAGGATAGCTATTCCTTTTAAGTCATATCCTCCTATTTCAAGATCTGTTAATACATCTCCAGATATTGATACTCTACTCAATGCGTTAAAACCTATAGTAAAACTAACATCTCCTGTTAATTCTCCAGTTTCTCCTTCATAGACATAAGCTCCCTTAAATCCATCTTCTCTTTTATATTTAATCTCAGCAGTCTGACTATAAGCTTCAGTATATGTATGTGATGTATAATCGCTTGCTGTTCTTCCTGGATTAAACTTTTCTGTCTCTTCAAGAAATCTTATATAATTATTATCAAAGTCCTCTTTTGCCCATATTCCATAAGAAAACATGCCTATGGATCCTTGGATACTCTTTCTAATCTTTCTAGGTGGGATTTCTTGATTATCTCCAATAAATGCACCTACTAGAGTATTAGTATCTCTATCAGTGGCTTTAATCTTAAATCCGTTTATCTCTACTCCACCAGCAATCAAAGAAGGATAGCTTTCTGGTTGTGACAGTGCCGCCCCCGCAGCTCCCCGTCCAAGTCTTCCATCAGGAGATAATACCATTGTTAGTTTGGCTTGTCCTTGATCATGCATAGTTGCTAGATCAGTTTGACTAGATGTAAAATCTGTTTTCCCAAACTTAAGAAAAGAAACTCCAGACAAGGCTAAGTCTGGATCTAACCCTCCTACTCCTGTAGTATAGTCAATGCCTCCAAAACCAAGAACTATTCCTAATAAGTCACTTTCTCCTATTTCAAGATCTGTTGATATGTTTCCGTCCATGGTAGGATTACCAGTCGAAAAAGTTGCTTGTAATTCAACATCTCCTGTCAATTCTCCAGTTTCTCCTTCATAGATATAAACTCCCTTAAATCTGTCTTCTCTTGAGTAAGATAAAGTAGCACCTTGTTCATGAGGCGTATAATTCCCTGGTCTATACTTTGGACTTAAGAATGTTGACAATGTAAGAAATCTTATCTTATTGTCAGAAAATCTCTCGCTAGCCTCTAATCCATATGGAAAAGCTCCCCCGCCGATTATACCTGCTGGAAATGATCCTTTAAGGCTTGTTGTCACTCTATCTTTATCAGGGATTGCTTCCCCAATGTTCAATCCATCAGGAATGTTTAATCCATTGGTAGCTTGAGTTTGGGTGTGAGTTGCTGCTGAATATCTAGGCTCCTCTTCTTCTTGTTGCACATATGGAAAATCTTCCTCTTCTATAATAGCTAGCTGCCGTTGTTGTTGTTCTTCCTCTTCTTCCGATTCCTCTTCCTCTGGTTGTTCAACAATAATATCAATTATTTCTTCTTCTTGATTAACAACAATTATCTGCTGCTCTTGCTTCTCTTCTGTCTTTTCACCATCACCATCACCATCACCTGTAGCAGTTAAAGGGCTTGGTCCTGGTGGTCCAGGTTCAGGCTCAGATGAAGTGGTGAGATTTCCCCCACTTCCACCCCCACTTCCACCCCCACAAGCAGCAAGCAGAACAGCAGCAAACACAGAAGCAAACAACGCGCCACGGACCCTATGCCGACGGGTTTCATGCCCACACCGGGAAACCGCTGGCCCGCCACACCCGGCCAGGGGAACAACCCAACTCATGACGACACCAGCCTGGCCCTCTGGCCCTCTGGCCCTCTGGCCCTCTGGCCCTCTGGCCCTCTGGCCCTCTGGCCCTCTGGCCCTCTGGATTATAACACCTTGATTGCTTACCCATGGCTACACCCTGCCCAGCGGCAACGCCTCCGTAACGATTCGATGCAATCCCTGGTTCGGACATGGCTTCTTGAAGAAAGAGAAGCTCCATCCTAGGGCATCTTGAGCTGTGAACGGCGTACGTCGTCCGACAACCTTAAGCCTTGCTTCATATCATCAAAACCTGCTGTTCAAGAGGAGTTTGCAG
>CBDHDL010000001.1:0-23032 GCA_965261435.1 Candidatus Poribacteria bacterium | reverse complement strand
ATTGGTGGGCGGCGACTCCAAGATCCATCTGTCTCATCTGCTCATCAGTAAGCTCATCATCCGAGTACTTCAACATCATTCCATGTATTTTGGAATTACCTGAAACTTGAGAAATGTTCTCATTAGTATGTCCCTCATGGGAACTTGACTCCTTACTAGACCCTATCAACAAATCAGGGCTTGCAGTGAGGCTGTCCGGTCGACGTGTGCGACTGGTCGAAGTCGTCACCACAAAAGGTCCTTTATTTGCTGAAATTTGAATATTCGGGACTAGGGGTGTCGTAGCACGACTGGGGGGACGCGTGGATGGCAGTGATCCATGTGTCTCCGATAGTGCTGACCCTGGTCTAGAAGGCTGCTTGGGAGTACCAGGCCTACTAGACGGAATTTGTAGATGTGCTGGTGAGGTTGTCTTCTCAGCTCCGTTGGTTGTGTTGATTGAAGTACCTAAAACGCCATTTGAAGGTAAATTAACTTGAGCAACACGTGTCGCTTGGGTTAAACGCGATACGGGCGGGGGTGACCTCATCACGGGTACCATTGGAGTCTGTGAAGCGGGCGGGCTCACAGCATTGCGTTCCTCCATCACGTCTTTGTACGAGGGGGGTGACGTCTTACATCTTTTAGGTGATAACGGCTTAGGCGAGGCTGCTTTCAAACCTGAAATTGAACGTTTAACCGCTGTACCCTTCTTAACTTTAGATGCTACCACTTTCTTGGAGCTAGCAAACTCTCGTTGCGTGCCCTTGGGTGGGTCTGACATCTTGCCTTTTGGTATTTGTAGTCTGGATCGTGTCCTATGATTCGACCTCATTCTGTAACAAAACGTGTGTTAGTATGACGGGGTCGACTAGTCGAACCGGTCCAGGGTATAAGCCTTTTAGATGACCTATACTGCTACTATTTGCCAAAAGCGGGGGGGTACTAATATATACGTTTGAACTTGCTTGAATGCTAGACAACGCTTAAACTTGTAACCTAAGAAAAGGAAGAGAAAAAAAAATTTTCTCTTTGAAACTAACTGTAAGATACGTGAAGAGTAGGACTCTTAGATTTACTCACAGTTTGATTTTGATTTGACTTTGACAGGCGGATATCGTGGTTAGGTGTTACAACATTAACATTGTGACTTCCCTTTGATGACCAATTAATTAAGGATAACGGAATTCCATTCAATCAATTTGTATTGATTACGTGTGCTTAAGGAAACATTGGCTGGGTTATGAGCTGATAGCTGATAGCTTATCTCACCTCTTACCATTCATTACCTAACTGTTGTTTTAACAGTTCCATTAGCCACGGGTATACAGTGTTTGTTTTACTGCAGCTTCCGTCTGGTCCTATTGATGTTGTGCTGTGCCTGGCGACTTTTGGCGCCAAACTTGTGCTCAGCATCTGCTCATCCTGGGCGGTCTATTGTCTCGAAGATAACATCTACCACCAGATTGTTTGCTCAGCAAAGCGTCTCTTGTGTCTTCTGATCCCAACGGTTGAAATTTGAATTTTTCCTCCACTGGTTAATCTTGAAGACTGTTCAAACTTTTGGAGTTTTCCTCAATGTCCTTCCCTTATCTGTTTCTCACTGTAGTTTTCACTGTTAGCAGAACAACTTTCCACGGGTTTTGTGCTCTGCTCCTTCCATCTTCTTTTTGAAAATACCTCTATGCCTCGGATTCTCCACCAAATTATATGAGCGAACCTTCTTTGAACCTTCTTTGTCTTTGCCCGGATGCTCACCCAAATTATATGAGCTTTGCTCGGATGCTCACGGCTTATGTGCAAATTATATGAGCGAACCTTCTTTGCAGATTTACGCACGCAGAGCTTTAGGGGAATACAGGTGCGCGACAAGTAGGGTTAGCCATACAATTAAAAGTTAATGCAGAAGTATCGGCTTGCGTGCAGTAAGGCTGTGTCACGGTATGCACGAGAGCGACGCGTCGTACATATGCACAAATATACCGGCTTGAATTAGTTACGGATTCTACACAGCTACGAATTAATAATATATACAAGCCCTTAGTTCTGTACTCAGTAACAATATAACACTTAACTAATAAATGTCTATAATAACATATCTATCGAGCCTAACGCTCCTAGGGTTTAAGTACTCGTGCGTACAATGTCCATCCAATGCAATTGGTTGAGGGCTACGGTGCCATGCAGTCAGATGATTGGGCGGCACTTACGGAGTGTCGCTCAGGCATCTTCTCACAGGAGATAAAATAGTCAGCTGATACACTGTCGGCACTCAGTCTAGCTGTTATCAGCAAAAGGCTGACCAAAGAGTGGCCTTAGCAATAGCCAGTTAGCTCGTACAGCGATCACAACATGCGTTGATTGTGTTCTTCAAGACCATGTCTTACAAGACCCTGTCTATCCAGATCTAAGGTCAAATGTCTGGCATCGGCGGTCGACGAGATTGACGAGTTAGCGCTGGGGTGCCGTCATTCCTTACAGGAACCTTTGTGACCTTATCCTGTAGTCAATTACATACATAGTTGGCAGTTGCCGAAGGCGGTCAACCATGTCACTTCCTCTCAAGACCATTGGTCCTTTTAAGAGCTTTACTCTTTGAGTTAGCAGTCGGCGGTCGCCTAACTCGTCGACAGTCTTGGACTGAGGTACCACTTGAACACCGTCCTAATTATGAGAAATAGGTCTGGGTTATTTATTAGTTACTCCAAATTGCACTAATGTACACAAAGCGGGTGAACACCAGTAATTTCTTTGCAGGAATTAATAATATTAGGGAGCCTACAAGTACATCCTTCATTCACATTTCTGGGTGTGTCCAATACAGCTGCATCTGCTGGCCTGTGGTCAGTAGGTCCATAGACTCGTCTGATCATACATGTGATGGTCGTATGCGGCGACACTGTATCACGGGGCAAACTAACAGTAATTTGAAATAAGCTAATACATATGGTTCATAGTTCAACTAATAACTGTAGAGCCTAACGCTCCTAGGGTTTGCTAATACAAAATTAAGGTACAATCTTGAAGGAATTCACAACATGGGCAATTGCCTTACAAACTAGATAACCCTGTCACAGTGGTAACATAGAGCCTAACATGTGGGGGCAAGGTGCCGTTTGTATAAGGGAATTTGAAGAATTTTCAGTGTGCAAATGATTCAGTCCAATGCTGACATGAGTCACTTAGGTGACCTGTCACGGGCTGTTACCGGAGGAGCGCATCTTAGATTTTTGATAACATATAAATACAATTACATAGAGATACACAGGGTCCATTACTTGGTGGCTACAAGAATATGGGGGCGACTAGTCATCCGCGTCCTAGGAAGTATATTAGGTAGAAATAAGAAAAATTGCCAAGGGAGGCTGAATTTGGGAGATTTGTCCTAAACATGAGATAGTGTGATAGTGCAAAAGTGTCCCATAATTGGATAGGAGTGCAGATTTTTTTCCTGAAATGTGTGAAACATTACAATGCGAATGGTCTAGCACAGTTCGAATACTTTTTCTGCAAAGAGAAAAGTAATTTATGAATTCAGCTTTCCAGCTTTCTCGTGTCCAGGATGTTTATCATTCTTTTCTAAGTTGAGTCATCTCAGGATACGGTACTGTGCTGTAGGACCAGGAAACACAAATTAGACAAATTTTCAAATTGGGAATTAAGATCCTGAAAAAAGATTTTTTAATTAGAAATAATGCCATCAGGTAGTGGGGCTGTGTCTCAGAATTACACAGAAAAAAAAGTATGCAGTCCGATATATTACTGCAAAAGAAAAAAAATACAAGCATTGATTAAAAACATAGATACAATTAAAAATGTGTGCACAAAGTGTGACAGCGGGGAGCGGTTTTATCAGCTTCATGCAGTACGTGCGCGATTTCATCACACGGGGGTTTTAGTACGTGACGCGGCGGACCTACATACAAAAGAAAAAATGGATGCAAGTGCGGGCCACATGTACGTGCTTT
This sequence comes from Candidatus Poribacteria bacterium, assembly GCA_965261435.1. Lineage (GTDB taxonomy): Bacteria > Poribacteria > WGA-4E > WGA-4E > WGA-3G > MSPOR6. The sequence goes on along the minus strand of CBDHDL010000001.1, from coordinate 19,085 downwards.
CTGAATGGTTTTTTTATAGCATTTTTCTACGCCACACGGAGGTGCAGGTAGGCCTTAAATTTTGTCACCAGTGATAAATAAAAAATGTATAGAAACAAGTGTACAGCAATTTTTAGTGTGAATTTGACCGAAAATTGTTTGCACAAATGCTATTTTTTAGTTTTCAGAAAAAGCAGCACGTGTGTGCGGTGCTTTTTGCAAGACCACTGAGAACCATGAATCTTGACTGTGATGCTGATGCTGTAACCATTGGGGCTATGAGGGAGTGCATGTACGCAGTGAACAGTCAGAATTGCTACAGTACCGGTCTGAAGATCATGATACAGGTGGGTGCATCATAATTTCAGAAGCATGTACTGCACATTTGGTGTTGCTTGCCGGCGCATGACATATTAGGGTGTGTCATGGTGCGTCGGGGGGCAATACCAATGTACAGGGGTGCTTTATCCAACTTTCTGACGTATTTGACGAGTCAGATGTGTTGGGGCGGCAATCCCGTACAGAAAAGAGCTTTGCAGTGACACGTTGATGCGACTAAGACGACTAGTCACTTGCGTCGGTGCAATGCTATTTTCTAGCAAAGAGCAGAGATTTCATGACAACTGCTGGTGAATTTTACCAGCTGTGGTGTGTCAGGAAAGCGGTGCTCGTAGAGAGAGGTGCAAGACAAAGACTTTGTTCCTAAGAACGACTTGACAAAGTCAGAGTTCAGAGTAAAAGAAGGCTTAATTGGATTAACCGGAGAGAAAGAGAAGTGCAAGTAAAGTAGGGCCAGTAAGAGTGTAGAAGGGTGACATAACTTTAGCTTTTTGATTAAGGTGTTTTTTTTTTTTTTTTTTTTTGGTTCCTTTCGGAACTTTTATGATATTTTTATTTTGTTTTTGGCGGTGTAAATAGCCGCTTTTTGAAATGTGAAATAATTTAGAATACATGTATTAAAATGCCGAAGTGTTGAATTTAGAATTTATGTGGATTTGTTTGTAATTTTGGCAGGCTGATCGAAAGAATAAAATGTGCTGAAAGGATGAATTTGGAAGATGGACTTAGACCAGGAGGGGCGGATTGTAAAGGGATCCGGAGGGGTGTGAAGAAGAAAAAAAAAAAAATACGGTGCACAGATATGAGTGTCACTTTTTCTTTGAAGTGTTGCCCTTCTGCTTTTTGCGTTTCAAGGGGCGGATTTTTGCCAACGTCTCATCCTCGTCACTGGAAGAACTATTGTCAGTGGGATCTTCAGTTTCATCATCATCATCCGTCTTATCTTCACTAGATTCCTGCTGCTCTTGAATGCGCCTCTTCTGCTTTTTGAACTGAGAAGGCGTAGTTTTCAGGGACTTCTTGGTTGCTGCTTGCGATCCAGAGTCATATTTAACTCCTTTGATGCATTCACGGAACTTCTTTTCAGGAACATCATAAAGTTCGGCATTTTTCTTGATGGAAACTTTCAATCCATACTCCAGTTTGAAGTAATAAGCACCAACAGCTGCCAAGATCTTCACTGGGACAGGCAGACGTATTGCCTGTGCCGGTTCAGGGACACTGTTCATAATTGAGCGTTTCTCGACTTGATCGACGCGTCGACGCGGTCCTTTCATACGGATCACTGGCTGGATCATAGAGTACATCAGCATTTTGAGCGGTCCTGCAGGAAGGGTTTGCGACAGCTTCTTGCAGATCTTCATACCTTTAGCTGCTTCTTCATAAGAGTTCTGCATGTGTTCATACGCCAAGGAAATTTGATCACGTACCTCTTCAGTCAGTTTACCGGCCGGAAAAGCATCGTAGATGTCATCGTAATCAGGTCTTTTTGTAGGATCCGGAAAATCCTCATCAAGCTCACTATCAGAAGTGTTAGCGGGTTGAAGAAACTTGCAGAGAGGGTCTCTGATTGTCTTTATTATTTGCGGCACCACAGTATCAGCTGTCCTTGAGTTCAGGTATGCGATCTGTGGCTCTATGATGCTTTTAATGTCAGTCAAATATTCATCATAGACCTTAACTGATTGATGAGTTTTCATTGCACCAATCAATGCTTTTGCACAATTTGTGAGACTCTTCTGATGGTTCTTCGACTCGATACACGCTGTGCTACGTGCAGGTGCTGCAGCCATGGCGCTGGCCGACTAAAAGAAACGGGAGATGCAAAAGGACAAAAAAAAAAGGGGGGGGAGAAAAGTGACAAAATTTGAAGAGCCGAAAGAGAGAGAATTTTGAAACCACGTTTTCCAGAACTTGAAATTTAAACACCGAATGAAGATTTTGCCCTGCAGCGGCGGCTTTTATACCAAGTAGCTTCAGATCCAGGGTCGAAGCTGTAAAATTTGCAGTGGCGTCTAACGCCGTCATGACAAATTTTCAGACTGGAAATGAGCTTTTGCCAGTTGCATGGGTTACTTCTGGTGCCATAATTCCGAAATTTAACGTGCAAGATTAGTACATATAAGGGTATTATATGCAGGAGGATCCAGGTGATCCATGACGTAATCGACTGGTCGATGACGTCAGAATGAATTAAGCAAATACATATATGTTAGTGTTTATGCTATAAAAACTTCACGGCGACACTGTCAACCTGAAAGGGTGATCTACTGTGTGACCTCCTTTCGGGACCGCTCATTGGTCAGTTTAAGGGGTTAATTGTGATTGCACCCTTTTGTTTAACTCTGACCGCTGATTGGTTAATCCCAGGGTTGCTGGAAGCCGAAAAAGTTAATGAGTGCATCTAGGCACCTAAAAGTAGAGATATCGGTCCAGGGTATTAGTAGATTGCTGCAAAAATTGAATGCAGCAGTGCACGAAATATTCTGGATCCGCATCTATGACGTCACAGTGTTCAACTTGCGTTTAGCCTCATTTGACGAGTTGACAGCGGATCTGAAAAATTCAAAGTGCATTAGACTCTCCAGAGGTAGGGCTGTTCACGTAGTTTTGATGTCTGCGGAATGACGTCATGATGTACCAAACTTGCGTTCGGCATATCTCAGCTACTACTAAAGCTAGAAACTAAAAAGTTATATATCCTAGATCTGTGTGACTTGAACTTTATCGTCCGACCAGAACGAGGCTGGTGTCACGTGATCTCTGGAAACTAGCTAAAAACTGAAAAATTTTACAATTTAATTATACAGCGTAATGTATTAATATACAAGTAAAGCATTTCTGCAATAAAATTTGTAAATAATTATTTATCCGCGAAATTACGGTCAAAAATCTGAAATTATAGATAGAAACTTCATTAATTGTGATTGTTTTGACCATAGTGTTGTGTGTTCTCAGCAAACACGTGTCTTTGTTGATTTAGGTAACATCAACTACCATGTCCAAGCTTCTGCTTTGTGGGCGTGGCTGACGACATATCTGTGATACTGAAACGTAACTTAGTGCAAAATATATCCTTTTTAACTTGTTCATACCTGTAATATTCAGAATAAAAATATGTTTTATTTAATTAATTGTTTTAGTACATGTATTTATAAAAATTGAATGCACCGATGTGCAATCCCTTGTGTACATGTTGTTGTACACGCATTTCTTCTCCACCTAGGGAAAAGAAGTAATTTAAGGTTACTACTAGAATACGGAAACTAACTTCCTTTCAAGACCATATACCGATGTAATGGGTGACGTATTCGACTAGTCGAATTAATTTTTCACCACAGTGCGGTTAGGGCTTGAACCTAGACTAAAATAATACAAAAGAAGCTCATGCTACGCACGGACACATGACTGGATCGACGGGTCGATTTGGTCAGCATCTGCAACGTAGAGCTAGAGTTTTATGTACATTTTTACAGGGGTTGGTCCGACATTGCAAGGGGTGCCATGATGTCGACGGAGTTGACTCTCTGGCGGAAGCCTTGCTTCAACTTCTCGGTGATGGACCAAAACCAAGAAGGGGTTGTCTGGATATTTTCAGACTTACCTGTTGTCATCTCAGCCTTAGTTTCGTGAGCATCGGTAAGGTTTGCTTGACAAATATCAACACTTACCTCAGAAACGTCAGTTTCTTGAGCTGGAAACTGTGTAGGAATTGTCCATTCCAGGTCTTCCACATGTTTGGGGTCCAGCCTAAGCTTTGCTGGCCTACCAAATTTTGTGTAGTCGGGGACATTGTTAATGATGACGTCCGGCATTGATGTCTTTTTGACATCAGTAATGTGTACTTGTCTTAAGTGACCTTTTTGATTTTTTACTTCCAGTTGGTTCTTACCTAGTAACCTGACTATGCGGAAACTATCCTGGTATTTTTCCTGGAAGGCCTTGGAAGTGTGATTTCTCACTAGAACCAAGTCTCCAACCTTAAACTCATGGGGTTTAACTGGTTTGAAATTTTGGTTGCGCTTACCTGAGGCGTATTTGATCTGTGTTGTAGTCATCTGCAGCAAGTTTTGCAGTGCTTCCAGATCTGGGATACCTTGGTCTGTACCTAAATAACGTTTTACCTGTTCCAGTAACTGGTTCAAGGGCATGTAGGGGTCTCTTCCAAACATGAGAAAGAATGGAGATTCCATTGCTGTAACGTTGGGTACGAAATTGTACGCTGCTGTTGCCAAATCAGTGAACTCATCCCATTCCATGTTGTTCACTATGTGCTTAGCAATACAACTTTTAAGGTATCGATGAAATCCTTCAATTTTGCCGTTAGATTGAGGTCTGTAGGGGGGTGTGTAAATTTTATACTCCACTCCTAACTTCTTTGCCACATCTTCAAAAAGCTTGTTTTTGAATTCAGTGCCATTATCCGATAGGATTTTTTCACTTCCACCGAACTTACTGTAGACATGCCGCATGTAAGCTTGTACGACTTCTTCGGCTGTCTTTGTCTTCAGTGGGATGCAAAATACGTAACTAGTGTGCATGCAAATAACAGTTAAAGCATACCTGTGTCCTTGTCGAGACGGGGGGTGGAATTCACCAACCAAGTCCATGGAGATAAACTGCATAGGCTGTCTTGCTCCTTTGAAATGGGTTTGCTCGAACTTGACCTTTGCTATGTTATGTTTAGCACAAAGTTGACATTTTTTACAGTGTTTATGTATGTCCTTTTTCATACCTACCCAAAAATATAGACGTTTGACGGATGCATACGTCCTTGGGAATCCATTGTGTCCATTGTAGTCGTGTGCTGTGAGGAGTACATGATCTACTAAACATCTAGGGATTACTATAGGTTTGAATTCATTACCTGTGGGTTCTACAAGTCTTCTCCTCAGGATACCATCTTCAATAATGTAAACATTATTGTAGTCGGCAGAGTTCTGCATCCTTTCAATAATGGATTTAATTTTTCTGTCCTGACGTTGAAGGGATCTGATTTTATCAGCTTTCAACGGGAGTTGTAGTTCCACTGTTTGATGAAGGGTGTCGGGGTCAGGTTTTATTTCAAGACCTTCGACAATAACTTCACTGACTTCCACGGGGGGTAGTTCCTCGAGAAAGTTGTGTCCAAATTCTTGACCAGGTTTTTCAGCTGGTAACTCAACATCGGGGTTAAGTTGTATCAATCTGCTCAGTGTATCTGCCAGGGTGTTTTTAATTCCTTGGATGTACTGAAATTGTAGATTGAATGATTCTAGTTCTACTGCCCAATTGTCAACTTTTTTGTTGTTTGTAGATTGGTGTAGAAATTTCTTCAGCGGAAGATGATCACTTCTTATGAGTACGTCTGCACTTGTGAGGTAGAAACTGAGTTTCCTAACTGACAAATAGATAGCATAAGCTTCCTTTGTTAGGGCTGCCCAATTGAGCTGGCTACCTCTGAACAAACCACTCACGTAAGCGATAGGGTGATGTACAATCTTAGATTGTTCCTTTGTGGACGAGGTCGACGAGTCGACTTCTTCATACGGTTGTGTGAGTACTCCTGCCCATCCATACTTACTTGCATCCGTAAATAGTACGTATTTCCTATTAGGGTCCGGATATTTGAGTATGGGAGGATCACATAGTGCATCCTTCAGCATTTGGAATACTGCTTCACATTCCTTCGTCCAAATGAAGAGTTCATCCTTACGGGTCAATTTAGTAAGGGGTCTTGAAAGATCAGAAAACCGAGGGACGAATTTCCTGTAGTAGCCTGCGAGTCCTAAGAATTGCTTGATTTCTCTCACGTTCTTTGGTGCTGGCATGTTCCTGATGCTTTCAAGTTTTTCCGGTAGAGGTTGAATTCCTTCTTCCGAAATGAGATGTCCTAGGTAGTGTATTTGTCTCTTCATGAAGTCGCATTTGGAACTCTTTAGCTTCAGGCCGGCTGCTTTTAATCTCTGGAAAATAATCCTGAGGTGCTCCAGATGTTCCTCTTCGCTCTTGCTGAAGATGATGATGTCATCTAAGTAAGCCATTGCGAATTTGTGGAGTCCTTTCAAGACCTTGCTGATGAGGGCTTGAAAATAAGCAGGGGCTTGTGCTAGTCCAAACGGAACCATGTTGAACTCATACTTACCAAACGGGGTTACAAATGCTGTTTTTGCTCTTGAACTCTTACCAAGTTCAATATGATAGTATCCACTTCTCAAATCGAGTGTAGTGAATACCTTAGCTCCTTTCAACTGAGCGTACAGTTGATCAATATTCAGCAGGGGGTGAAGGGTGAGGTTTCCTTTAGCCTTACTGTCCGCTTTGACCACTGTAGGTTGAAGGGCATTGATTGCACGGAAATCAATGCACATCCGACGTCTAGGTGCCTCTCCCGGAGCTGATTTCTTGGGGACGACAACCACTGGACTGGCCCATGGTGAAACACTCCTTGTGATGACTCCTGCTCTCTCCAAGCTTTCAATTTCCTGCTGTACCCACTCGTAGTGTTTGAGCGGTAGTGTGTAGGGTTTCTTGGCTGAGGGTGGGCTGTCACCGGTGTCAATGTCCATGGTAATGAGGTTAGTTCTGCCGATGTCCTCGTTGTGCTCAGAGAACACTTCTGGGAAATCCTTGCAGAGATCCTCAAAACGCTGCTTAGTCTCTGGTGTCGCATCATGATCCTTCAGCTCAACTTTTCTGTGAAACTTCACTTCAGCTGGTGAACAGATCATATCAGACTCAGGCGGGACACGTAGATTAGGTCGACTAGGTAGATGATTTCTGTACTGTATAGCTTCTTGTGCTTCCTCAAAAGTTTCTGCAATCTCGAAACAGTCCATTTCAGGTTCCTCGTCGTCCAGATAAGCGACGACGGTGTCCTTAGGTATGTACACGTGTTCATGTACACTGAGATTGTAGATGACATAGGGTATTTTGACTAACCTGTCTTTTGACGGTCTTGACGCGTCCATGTCGTCCGAAACGAGGGTTTTGGCACGAATAGCTGTCTCTAGGGGGCCACTGGACGGTGATTTTCCCTCCATAGGGGAACTTTTAGGGTCTTGAAATGAGTCATTTCTTACCTTTTGAGTTCCTGGAACCTCATGTGCTGGGTCGGCGGTCGACGTGGTCGACTCGTCGCTACTGGCACGGTGGGGGTCCATGTAATATGTATCAGTCCATGCTGAAGGGTTACCTCTCCTGAAGGCTTCGTCAGGTTTGATGCTGATCGGTCCTTCGGGTTTTTTACAGTAGAGGTGCGTTACTGCGTAGTGCCTAGGGGGTATCCTGACACTTTTTCTTAGGGGCAAATACTTACTAGCTTCAGGTTCTTCCACTTCAATGATGAACTTACCTCTAGCTTTCAAGATCTTTGTCCCATTGTCAGTCCATCTGCAACTTGTACGGTTGCGGATTGCGAAATCCTGACCTAAGATTAACTTTCTTGTTTGTTTACGACACACTATAAATTGTTGAGTGAATGAATGACCATTGATCTGAAAATCAAAAGTAGTGTATCCAAGGGCTCCCATATCAGTACCTGATGCGGTGCATACTCTTGGAGGTGCTTTGTCATCCAGATCTAGATCTAAAGAGAAAAATGTGTCATAATTCATGCAGCTACGGGCTGCGCCTGTATCATACAAGGTATTTATTTGTACTTCAGGTGTCACGTTGACGGGAAACGTTGTTCCGGTGCGTTTACCTAAAGAGATAACACAAATTCTATTAAGGGCATTACTACTGCTACGGCTACTATCTATATCTACAAAATAAGAATCAGGGGTGTAGGCGGAAGGTAGTCATTGCGGCTCCACCATTTTTTCTGCTGGAGGCTCTCCGGGCTGTTGAGGTCCGAATGTCTGCTCCAGTGCTTCAATAAGGTGGTCTTCCTGGACTCCTAATTCTGTGGCGTATTGTTCCACGGAAATATTGCTAACTTGTGTAGATGTAGTTTTCTGACTAGGTCGACTAGTCGAACCTGCTGCTGTATTAGTAGGCTGCGCATTAGATGTGTGCTGAGGTTCAGTAGAGTTGTGTGGTTGTTTCCACTGGTGAGGGTACTTTGCATTGTCCTGTACTCTCTTGAGGGATTTCGACAGCTCCACTAACATCTCTAGTGCATTTTCTGAAGGTAGTACGATACCACAGTCCAATCGAGGTAATACAGATGAACTTTGACCTTGACTTTGGGGGTCCTTTCGTATCATGAGGTTTGTAGCTGTTATTTTGCTTGTGTCCCTGCTGATACGTAGGTTTGAAGCCTTGGTGCTGGTAGTTCTTGTTGTAGTTCCCTTGATAAGACTTCTGACCATACTGATTGTAATGTTTCTTCTGAAACTGCGGACGGGTTCCTTGATAGTTTTGTTGATAACCTTGACCTTGTGTTTGAGCTCTCGTCTGGACTTCTTCTGTTGCGAACTCCTCCTGTACTTGGGGCTCTTCGTAACATGTCTCCATAACGTTGAACGTACACATGGGCTGGGTGACCTGGTGTTCTCGTTCGAATACCAGTGTCATATCAAAAGCTTCTCTTAAGGAACGGGGTCCGTATTGAGAGTTCATCTTCTTCAGCAACTTCTTCTGTAGGGGGGGTATTAGAGTGCCTGCGAAGAACATCATTTCACCATTCTGATTTTGATCATCTGCAGAAATTCTGTTAGCTCTTTTGTGGATAACTTCATATCTGGCGATGTACAGTCTGGCTTGTTCTCCAGGTCTCTGCTGCATGTCCCTCAGAACTTTAATTGCTTGGAAGGTAGTAGGTGCGTTAGAGAAACATCTCATAACTTCCTCTTTTAGGGCTTCATCGTCCACGGTTTCAATGTTTGCTAGCATAGTCATCACGTCTCCATCTGCTCTGTTGAGTAGTTCAATGCGTAGATCACGACCTGTTGTTTCGACGAGGCTTTCAATGCGGCTCAGCCAAACAGCGCAATCCTCCTTGTTGGTACCATCGAACTTTGGAACAGCTGCGAACAGTGCATCATACTTTCTCTGCTCCGTTGCGTTTGCTAATGCATTGAATGCATCAGCCTGCTGTTGCTGTGCGGATACCCAGGCTTGGTGGTGCTGTTGTTGGTTGTTAGCCATTGTTTGATTTGCCTGAGCTAACTGTATCATAGTTCTACTTAACTGAGACATGTGTGATTCCAATGAAGCAGTTGATGTAGTGGAGTGAGCTCCAGCGTTTGCATTAAAGTCAAACATACCAGGGGCGGATGTTGGTATGGAGTGGGCTGATCCTGCTCGAGACGAGGGCCTGCTTCCATCCATCCTTGATCCAGTAGTGTAAACAGGCGGTGCTTCCGAATGTGGCACACGCGATGACGAAGTCGACGCGGCGTTCTCGTCCTGCTCCAGGGCTATGTTCTGGAGTCTGTCATTTATGCTGGGTACGGTTGTCGGCTCTGTCACGAGGGGTGTGTGTGTTGCGGCGGCGCGAGGTTGTTGTGGAGGAGGTGGCGGGGGCTGGAAGTTACCAGTTTGTGCAGATGACGAGGTCGACGCGGCGTCTGCGGCGGCCTTTTTTGCTTCTGCTGCCTTGGCTTTCTTCTCATCCTTGATCCTTTTCCTGCACTTCTCGGCAACATGTCCTAACTTTCCACAATGTGAGCACTTATTTTCCTCAGTTCTTTGTTCACAAAACTTAGAACTGTGGTCCTTCTGTTTACAATGTTTGCAATGTACCTTTTTTCGACACTTTTCAGTTTTATGATTTTTCCTACCACATTTCCTACAGGGGTCGGAGGTTTTGTCCTGGGAATGTGATGAATTAGATGCGTTGTCCGTGTTGGGGGCAGTCTGTGGTGCAGCGAGCGGTGCAAGGGGTACTCTCGGCTGTGGTGCTGAGGGTTCCACGGGGGCTACAGTCGGCGGTGCTGGGACGTCAGTCCTGACCTGTGTAGTTATTGCAGAGCTAGCTGGGGTCACATTCTGTACCATACGGGGTGTTGCATCTGGAATAGGTGCTGTTGGTGTAGCAACAGCTCTCACAGGTGTAGGGCGGTGGATAACATGTCCTTGGGTGGATTGTGTATCCAACAGCTGCATGCCTTGAGAATGGGTCACCTGAGAGGGGGGGTGGGTACCACCTGTAGAGGGAGGTCTCTGCACCGGTCTGAATCCTATTGTTGGTTCAGTACTCTCTCCTACAGTTGAAGTTTTCTGCTGTCCAGTCTCGGAAGGTGAAGACTTGTCGAGGGCTCTGAACGTGAATCTTCTTTGTAGTGGTGTCCTTTGCTGGGAGCTGGGTGTCCTGGGGGCTGTACGTGTTGACTGGGTCGACTCGTCGGCTCCGTCTGGATACATTTCAGCTCTTTCCATGATTCTCAAGATTTCTCCTACTTCTACTTTTGCGCGTGCAGTCAAGTAGTCTGTGCTATTTGTCTGCAATTGATTCTGAGTCGGCAGGATCTCCGGATATGGGGCAGGGGGTAGACCTAAAACTGATCTATGATAATTATCAGCGACTGCAACAGTCTCAATACGTCTGAAGCAATCCTTAACCTTCTCCATATCGGCATCACGATGAGTCAGAATCGAAGCACGGTTGGCTGGGTCAACCGAGATGAGATCCTCATATGCTCTGAAAATTGAACTATAGTAATCAGTAGCATCGACGAAATCCAGGTGTATGCGATGTCTATCTTGACGAGAAAGCATTGACTTGGAGAAGTGTCTACTGACAGGTGCAGACTCTAACCATGTTGAGAATGCATCAGTAATTTGCTTCACCGCATCTTGTCTCGTGTTGATTCGACAGGCTCTATCAGCTGCATGCTCCTGTAAATCAATGTCTAAGGCAACTAGATCAAACGGTACAATTTGAGCTGTATAGGGGATCATAAAAAAGAAATTGTCATAAATAGCGTACAAAGCGTACGTCTCCTCTACGACCAGATACCAGTTGGTATCAAAGAATTCATTCAGGTAGGGGATTTGGATCCGAACTCCTGGGGTGCCATCAGGTAAAGCTGCTGGCTGCTGGTGAGCGACCTGGCTTAACCTGGTGTTCTGACCATCAGGGATGAATCTGTCCTCCTGTTGACTTTGTACTGACGATTGAGTTTTCTGAAAAGAAGGAGTATCAGGAAGTTGGGCGTCATATTCCATCATGTACTGGTGGGCGGCGACTCCAAGATCCATCTGTCTCATCTGCTCATCAGTAAGCTCATCATCCGAGTACTTCAACGTCATTCCATGTATTTGGGAATTACCTGAAACTTGAGAAATGTTCTCATTAGTATGTCCCTCATGGGAACTTGACTCCTTACTAGACCCTATCAACAAATCAGGGCTTGCAGTGAGGCTGTCCGGTCGACGTGTGCGACTGGTCGAAGTCGTCACCACAAAAGGTCCTTTATTTGCTGAAATTTGAATATTCGGGACTAGGGGTGTCGTAGCACGACTGGGGGGACGCGTGGATGGCAGTGATCCATGTGTCTCCGATAGTGCTGACCCTGGTCTAGAAGGCAGCTTGGGAGTACCAGGCCTACTAGACGGAATTTGTAGATGTGCTGGTGAGGTTGTCTTCTCAGCTCCGTTGGTTGTGTTGATTGAAGTACCTAAAACGCCATTTGAAAGTAAATTAACTTGAGCAACACGTGTCGCTTGGGTTAAACGCGATACGGGCGGGGGTGACCTCATCACGGGTACCATTGGAGTCTGTGAAGCGGGCGGGCTCACAGCATTGCGTTCCTCCATCACGTCTTTGTACGAGGGGGGTGACGTCTTACATCTTTTAGGTGATAACGGCTTAGGCGGGGCTGCTTTCAAACCTGAAATGGAACGTTTAACCGCTGTACCCTTCTTAACTTTAGATGCTACCACTTTCTTGGAGCTAGCAAACTCTCGTTGCGTGCCCTTGGGTGGGTCTGACATCTTGCCTTTTGGTATTTGTAGTCTGGATCGTGTCCTATGATTCGACCTCATTCTGTAACAAAATGTGTGTTAGTATGACGGGGTCGACTAGTCGAACCGGTCCAGGGTATAAGCCTTTTAGATGACCTATACTGCTACTATTTGCCAAAAGCGGGGGGGTACTAATATATACGTTTGAACAGTTGAACGCTGTTTACTTGCTTGAATGCTAGACAACGCTTAAACTTGTAACCTAAGAAAAGGAAGAGAAAAAAAAATTTCTCTTTGAAACTAACTGTAAGATACGTGAAGAGTAGGACTCTTAGATTTACTCACAGTTTGATTTTAATTTGACTTTGACAGGCGGATATCGTGGTTAGGTGTTACAACATTAACATTGTGACTTCCCTTTGATGACCAATTAATTAAGGATAAACGGAATTCCATTCAATCAATTTGTATTGATTACGTGTGCTTAAGGAAACATTGGCTGGGTTATGAGCTGATAGCTTATCTCACCTCTTACCATTCATTACCTAACTGTTGTTTTAACAGTTCCATTAGCCACGGGTATACAGTGTTTGTTTTACTGCAGCTTCCGTCTGGTCCTATTGATGTTGTGCTGTGCCTGGCGACTTTTGGCGCCAAACTTGTGCTCAGCATCTGCTCATCCTGGGCAGTCTGTTGTCTTGAAGATAACATCTACCACCAGATTATTTGCTCAGCAAAGCGTCTCTTGTGTCTTCTGATCCCAACGGTTGGAATTTGAATTTTTCCTCCACTGGTTAATCTTGAAGACTGTCCAAACTTTTGGAGTTTTCCTCAATGTCCTTCCCTTATCTGTTTCTCACGGTAGTTTTCACTGTTAGCAGAACAACTTTCCACGGGTTTTGTGCTCTGCTCCTTCCATCTTCTTTTTGAAAATACCTCTATGCCTCGGATTCTCCACCAAATTATATGAGCGAACCTTCTTTGCCCGGGTTTACGCACGTAGAGCTTTAGGGGAATACAGGTGCGCGACAAGTAGGGTTAGCCATACAATTAAAAGTTAATGTAGAAGTATCGGCTTACGTGCAGTAAGGCTGTGTCACGGTATGACGAGAGCGACGCGTCGTACATGTCCTTGGGGAGGCTACGACTGCCCTTACTGGTACCCAGTACTTCTATAAATGTCTATATTCGGCATGTGCGATATTCAATGTTCATGAGAGGGACCCAGAGTCTTTGACGGAGGGTCTTACGATTCTCACAGGAGATGAAAGTCACTTGCGAGCACGGATCCAAAGGTTTACAATAAGTTAGAATAACTTCAGTACTTACTTTGGAAATGTCCGTTATTTATTGTTCCTCCAAATGTGCACAAAATATACACAAAGCGGGTGCACCAGTCCTTGGTGCACAATACATCAATGCACAAATATACCGGGTGTAGAATTAGTTACGGATTCTACACAGGAACTACGAATTAATAATATATACAAGTTCATAGTTCAATAATAAGTAAGTAATAACAATATAACGAATGAATGAATAACAACATATGAATGATTGACTGAATAACTGAATAAATAACAACTGAATAACTAACTTAGAGCCTAACGCTCCTAGGGTTTAAGTACGCGTGAGTACAATAGGTGAAGGAGCGCATCCAATGCAATTGGTTGAGTGGCTAGAGGCGGTGCCATGCAGTCAGATGATTGGGCGGCACTTAGGGTGTCGCACAGGCATCTGCTTCTGGCGGGAAACATACCACAATAGGAGGGCAGCTGATTGGGGGACACTGTGGGTGTCACTCAGTCTAGCTGTTATCAGCAAAAGGCTGATCTCGGGGTTTTATTAAGAGTGGCCTCTAGCGGGGGCGCTTGGTACTAGCCATAATTTGGTAGCTCGTACAGCGATCACAACATGCGTTGATTGTGTTCCTTCAAGACCATGTCTTACAAGACCCTGTCTATCTAGATCTAAGGTCAAATGTATGGGTGTACTGGCATCGGCGGTCGACGAGATTGACGAGTCGACGACGTAGCGCTGGGGTGCCGTACATTCCTTACAGAACCTTTGTCTTTCAAGACCTTATCCTGTAGACAATTACATAGTGGACATAGTTGGCAGTTGTCGAAGGCGACTAGTCAACCATGTCACTTCTCTCAAGACCATTGGTCCTTTTAAGAGCTTTACTCTTTGAGAGTAGCAGTCGGCGGTCGCCTAGGGTGACTCGTCGACGGAGTCTTGGACTGAGGTACCACTTGAACAGGACCGTCCTAATTATGAGAAATAGGTCTGTTCAAGAACAGCTTGAAGTACAGTCACTAACACAATCTCCAATTTCATTTACTTGGGTGTTATTCCTATATTTGCCTTCGTTGTAATATCCCCTATTGTCTGATTTGTGATATCTCTGGTTTGAATGTTTGTGTGATGGCTTGTGGTCTGAATGTTTGTTTGTGTATGAGTGTTTATGTGTAGATTTGTTAAATGAAGTATGTGATGGCTTGTTTTGTTTCAATAGACTTTTCAATAGATCTGTTACAGCCTGCATTGATTTTTCAATGGAATTTTCATCAAGTGATTTTGATCTATAATCATTGTAATGTTTATGTTGGCCATGGCTGGGACTACTGTCTTTTTTGTCATTGTCTCTATTAAGAGGGCAGTCCTTGATGAAATGGTCATTATTGCCACATTTGAAACATCCACTGCCTTTAATTGCATTGACATCACATTGTGCTGAGGCTTGTGGAGAGCTACTGCCAAAATCAAGTTCTCTGATCTTTTGTTTCTGATCTTCTTTAATAGCAAAACCATAAAGTGTAGACAGATTGACTGGGTCATGCATTTGAAGTTTGTTTTTAATGTATGGATTTTGAATTCCATCAATAAAGTTTGATGCCAAAATTTTGCTCTTTGGATCCATTGCCTTAATGCCATGAGCATGTTCCATCAAAGTAGAAAATTCAGAAATATATTCATGCATGGCCATTGTTTTCTGGGTCAGAGATGTGAGCTTGTTCCTTGCAATTATGGAACTACCACATTCAGAGAATCTTTCTTGTATCATGGTTTTAATCATGTCCCAGTTTAAACCTGAACCCACAAGTTCACTTATGTATTTGTGGAGTGGGCCAATTGAAGTTGCAATGGCAACATCAAGTTGATTTTTACCTGATATTCTGGACAGTCTATTAACATTATCAAGCCAGTTGTTAAATTCTGTTGGATCTTTCCCATCATATGTCTTAGCACTACTTATGTAATGTTCTTTGTATAATGCAGTGTTTTGTTCAAGGTTGTGGGCTATTGCACTACTGAATAGATGGAGTGACTTCTCAATCTTGTCACTTGCCAAGCTCTCATTGTTCATGGGTTGATTATGGTGTGGCATGTAAGGTGTGTTTAGGTGAGATTGTTGTAATGTTTGGATTTTTTGTTGGAGCAGTTGGATGGACTCAACATATTTTGCAATTTGTTTGTCTGAAGTTGCCTGAATGTTTTTGATTTCATTTTGCATTTTTTCTGCAATCTTTGTTTCTATTGAAGCTATTTGCTCTTGATGTTCTGCTTTTAAGTTTTCAATTTCAGATATATATTGATTTCGAATGTGTGTTTCAAAATTTCTTCTATCAGTTATGTTTTCCATCTTAGTGCATTCCAACAATTGATCCACATCTTTTTGAGAATATGTTTTTGTATTTTGAGGGCTAGCTGTGTTTGAATCATCTGGGTCAGTGCCTGAGTTTCTATTATCTGACCTAACAGGGGTTGTGAAATAACTCATAGCATTATTCATTGCTTTAATTATTATGCCTGGGTTTTCTTGATATTCATCAATTACTGTTTTAAGTGGTTCTGCTGAAGTATCAATTCCTTCAGGGATTTGTTGAATTGGGTTAGTTGGGTCTGTATGTGATGGAGGTTGTTGAGTAACTGCAGTGCTGTTTACTGCCCCTCCTGTTTGGGGTGGAGTCACTGAGGAGAAAAAACCTTTCCGTGTAACTTTAGAGTGCCATAATTCCTGAGGATCTTTTGAGTCAATGTGTCCAACAAGAGGTTCAGTCAAAAGAATTGGACTATTTTTAGCATTTAACCAAACATGACCTTCATCATTTGTATGATAATATAGAGAATTCCCCAAGTTAGAGTCTAATATCAATAGTCCCTTTACATTTTTTTAAGGGTCCCCCCTAATTGTGCAGTTGAAGTGCAAGGTCTGCTGGTATTGAACACTTTAGGTTAAATACCAAAGTTGAAAAAATTAAGAGATATAATTGTTTTGAATTTTGAACTTGGGATACTAACTCAGAGATGAGGCCCCGGCTTAGCCTGTGAGTTGACGTTCCTCTGCATGAGCATAGCAACTAGGCTATACATAGTGTTCACCCAAGAAATCAAATGTTTTTTAAAATTCCAAAATGGTTGATGGAGGAGTAGCAGACAAAAGTGCAAATGGGAATTGTCAGAATTTAAACAAGGATAAATCAAGTTAATGCAGTAGTGCCAAGTCTGAATACTTTATACTCACAGAGATTCATAGCAACTATTGGCTATACATAGTGTTCACCCATCGAAATCATAGACTAGGGGCTAAAGTGGGTCCAAAAGTTATGGTTGATGGATCTAGTAGCAGACAAACAGTGCAGACTCACTGGGAATTGTCAAGCAAGGATAAATACTGAACTCTCAAATTGATGTGATTTACAAGTTAATGCAGTAGTGCCAAGTCTGAATACTTTGTACTCACAGAGATTCAAAGGAAGTATTGGATATCAAGCAGCCACCGAAGTCATAGACTAGGGGCTAAGTGGGTCCAATAGTTATATTATGAATCTATAGAATCCAAGCAATCAGACTCACTACAAATCATCAAAAGTCAACTAAATAGTGTAGTAAATACTAAGTAGTACATCAGCTTAATGGTGCAGTAAATACTAAGTAGTACATCAATGTTAAATCCTACCCTACTTTATCCCTGTGCAATAGCTCAGACTTAATTTAATTTAATTTTAAGCAAGGATAAGCAAACTCAAACAGACCTGTCAGTCATGATGAATGTTCCACTGATACAATAGAGTATAAATCCAAAGTTCAATAAATGTCCAATAAAATGTATAATGAATGTTCAAGCCAATATGGGTTGGCTGGCTGTCTCACTGGTAGTCTCCAGGTGGTGGCCATTCACTGGGGATGACCTCTGGGTTCTTCAGGTGGTGGCAGCTCACTGGGATGACCTCTGGGTTTTTCAGGTGATGGCAACTCACTGGGATGATCTCTGGGGTCTGCAGGTGGTGGTGACAGTTCACTGGGGATGACCTCTGGGCTCTCCAGGCAGTGGCAGCTCACTGGGATGACTTCTGGGTTCTTCAGGTGGCAACTTACTGGGATGATCTCTGGGTTCTGCAGGTGGTGGTGGCAGCTCACTAGGGATGTGTAGAAAGTCTTCAAATTGTTCCAAAGCTATGGTCACTGGCACCAATAAGTGTAATGAAATGCTCTCACACTACACTATATTGTTACCCAATAGTTCAAGCCTATATTAAGGAACAACTATAACACAGTCCTGTTCAGTTTCCATGTAGTTATTGCTGAGATGTGTTCATATCAGAATCCAAGTAGCAAATGAGATACTGACTCAAATTTACCATTGCTTTTATACACAGTCATCAATAGGTTCACATTAGCATACACACACATATGGTGATGAGGGTATTAGAATAAATATGCATTTAACACATGACACATGTCACTAGCCCACATCATGGACTATTCAAATTAAACATCTGTACATAGACAGGAATATTCAACCAAATGTTACTGATGGTATTTGCAATTATAATGTCAATAATTAATTTAAAATTGTATTACGTATGCACATCATTACAATAGCATTAACATTTTCTTGTAAACTCATCAATCCTAAAGATAGTTGTGCAAGTGTCATTCTCATGTCAGTTAATGCAGCTACAGTAAATTTGATCAACTTTGTCTCCCCAATTACTGCCATCATAGTTTTGTTTAAAATGGCAACCTCTATGTTTAACTCATTGATTACCAGCCTATTGGTGTGAACATGTCCATAGGTTACATACAAATAGTGAGTTAACTTGACTATCTGTTTTTGTTGGAGAATATTTTGATTGTACAAAGTTTGAATATTCCTTTTAATGGCCATGAGATTTTGTGCATTCCTGTATACTCCCCAACCTAAAATCCAAGTAGCCAAACCATATCTCTTTCTTCAGTGCTTTGTATTGTTTACCTTTAAATATCTTTTCTGGATTATTTTGTTTCCTTGTCTCAGCATCTCAATATCATCAGGGCTTAGGTATCTCATTTGATGAGCCATATTGGCATCTCTGTCTTTTGCACTATGCCTATGTAATCTATAGCTAGTCCTTTCTTTTCCTTATCTAATGTAGGATGGAATTCCATATAGTCAATGGTTTTCAAGAATTTCTCATGGACCTTATTGAACAATTGCTTAAGCTTGTTAGTCTCAAACATTATTTGCACATATTGTTTCTTGACTCTACAATCAGAGGTAGCTTCCCTACATGTTGTTGGACCGAAGTATGACTTGTTTCTCTTTAGAATGTATTCATAGTTTTCTTCCTTGAATCTATTCATGTTTACTAATGCTTCAACATAATCTGGATCTTGTAAATCTCTAGAAAATCTATGTAAGTATGTTTCAAACTTCCTGAAAGAATTTTGATATGGTCTAAAATCTATGTAGCTATTCACTTTGTAAGTGGATCTGCTTAACCTAATCTTTCTCTTGGGTTCAAACACAATAGGTTCTATCATCTCCCCTGCCTTGAGCAGTTCAATTTCTGACATTTCATCATCTACCTCATTAGCATTTCCTCTTTTAGGCAAGTTAGTAGCAAAATCTTTCTGATTTTCATTGTGGGATAGGGGCAATCCATGCA